>NZ_JAJUJR010000054.1 GCF_029265225.1 Sedimentibacter sp. | reverse complement strand
ATCTTGACGAAAGCAAAGAAATAAGAGTTGAGTTCAATGAAATAACCAAGGAAGCCATAAAAAAAGCAAGCAAAAACCCGAGAAAAATAAATATAGATCTTGTTGACGCCCAGCAGGCCAGGCGTATTCTTGACAGATTGGTTGGTTATAACATAAGCCCTCTGTTGTGGAAAAAAATTGAAAAGGGACTCAGTGCCGGAAGAGTACAGTCCGTTGCACTGAAGCTTGTCATTGACAGAGAAAGAGAAATAATGGATTTTGTTCCCGAAGAATACTGGACGTTGGAACTTGAAGTGAAAAAGAACAAAAAGAAATTTACGGCAAAATATGCGGGAATTTTAAAAAATGACAAACTGAGCAAAGTAAAAATAAAAAATGAAGATGAAGTAAAAGAAATCATAAAAAGTATGGATGCTCAAAAAATATCAGTTCATAAGACTGAAAAAACAAAGAGCTATTCAAAGCCAAGCGCGCCATTTACAACAAGCACCCTGCAGCAGGAAGCAAACAGAAGGCTTAATTTTCCTGCAAAGAAAACAATGATGATTGCCCAGCAGCTTTATGAGGGAATCAACATCAAGGGCGAAGGAAGCGTAGGTTTGGTTACTTATATAAGGACTGACTCTTTCAGACTTTCTGACGAGGCAGTGACTATGGCCAAGGATTACATACTTTCAAACTACGGCGAAAAGTACTATATGAGCAGGGTGTTCACAAAGGCAAAGAAAAATGAAAACAAGGTTCAGGATGCCCATGAAGCCATAAGGCCAACATATGTTGACAAAAATCCTGAGCATATCAAGGACAGCCTTTCATCAGACCAATTCAAGCTTTACAGCCTCATATGGAAAAGATTTGTGGCATGCCAGATGACGGATGCGGAATATGATGTCACAAAGGTTCTTTTGGACGGCAACGGAAATATATTTGAAGCAAGCGGCAAAATAATGACTTTTGACGGTTACAAAACAGTCTATAAATATTCTGACGAAGCCGAAAGCAAACTTCTTCCGGAACTTGAAAATGGGGAGACACTTGAAATCAGTCAGATTGATCCGCAGCAGCATTTTACTCTGCCTCCTGCAAGATACACGGAAGCAAGCCTTATAAAAGATCTTGAAGAAAGAGGCATAGGAAGGCCGAGCACATACGCTCCTACGATTACAACCATAACAAGCAGAGAATACATCGTCAAGGACAAGGGCAATCTATTCCCTACAGACATGGGATTTCTTGTTACGGAAATGATGGAAAAATATTTTTCCAAGGTAATCAACGAAAAGTTTACAGCCGAAATGGAAAACATGCTTGATGAAGTTGCTTCCGGCAAGGTTGAATGGCATGAAGTTATAAATGAATTTTACAAAGACTTCAAAACAGAACTTGATGTTGCCGAAAAGGAAATGGAAGAAATTGAAATCAAGGATGAAGTGAGCGACGTACAGTGCGAGAACTGCGGTGCATTCATGGTTATTAAAAAGGGAAGATACGGGAAATTTTTAGCATGCCCAAATTATCCTGAATGTAAGAATACAAAGCCTCTCGGAGGGAAGGAAGCTGCCGAGGAAACAGATGAGGTTTGCGAAGTGTGCGGAGCCAAGATGCTCAAAAGAAAAGGAAGATACGGTGAGTTTCTTGCATGCTCCAATTATCCTTCCTGCAAGACAACAAAGCCTATAATAAAAACAATCGATGTTGATTGTCCAAAGTGCGGCGGCAAGATTGCAGTTAAGTTTTCCAAGGCAGGAAGAAGGTTTTTTGGATGCACAAATTATCCTGAGTGCAATTTCATGTCGTGGCTTGAACCTACAAATGAAAAATGCCCTGTGTGCGGCGAGATGATGGTACTGAAGGACAACAAGCCAACATGCATCAATAAAAAATGCGGAAAGACTGAAGAATAGCATAACTTCTGCATTTGAGCAGTGACGTTATGCAGTCTTTTATAAAATATGCAATTATTTTACAATTTATTGTTGCAATTAAAAAATGGCTGTGTTATACTAAACATAATTACGCACAGATTTAGATTATGCAGGAGTTGTGCCGAAAGGTCTTCTGCACGAGATGATATTTCTGGAGGTAAAACAAAAGGAGGAAAAAATAATGGCAATAATTAGCATGAAAAAATTGCTGGAAGCGGGCGTTCACTTTGGTCACCAGACAAGAAGATGGAACCCTAAAATGGCAGAGTACATTTTTACAGAAAGAAACGGTATCTACATAATCGACTTGCAGAAAACAAGCGATAAAGTAGACGAAGCTTACAACTTTGTTAAAGAAGTAGTTGCAAGCGGAGAAGAAGTATTGTTCGTTGGAACAAAAAAACAAGCACAGGAATCAACTAAATCAGAAGCTGCAAGATGCGGAATGCACTTTGTAAGCCAAAGATGGTTGGGTGGTATGCTTACAAACTACCAGACAATCAGAAAAAGAATCGACAGACTCAATGAGCTGAAGAGAATGGAAGAAGACGGAACATTTGCTCTTTTAACTAAGAAAGAAGTTATTAAATTGAAAGGTGAAGCTGAAAGACTTGAAAAATTCTTAGGCGGAATCAAGAACATGGAAAAACTTCCTGGAGCATTGTTCATAGTTGACCCAAGAAAAGAAAGAATAGCTGTTCAGGAAGCTAAAATATTGGGAATACCTGTTGTTGCTATAGTTGACACTAACTGTGACCCTGATGAAGTAGACTATGTAATCCCTGGAAACGACGATGCTATCAGAGCCGTAAAACTTTTAACAGCTACAATTGCTGATGCTATCCTTGAAGGAAGACAAGGCGTTCAGTTAACTGAAGAAGAAGTTGAAGATGAAGTATCAGAAGAAGAACTTGAAAAAGTTGAAGAAACAGGAATAGAAGAATAAAAACTAAAAAATAAAATAAAAATCAAAGTAAGGGGTTAGGAATTTTTTCCTTACGCCTTGCTTTTTTAAATTTTGGAGGTATTTAAATGGAAGTTACAGCTTCAATGGTTAAAGAACTAAGAGATAAAACTAACGCAGGTATGATGGACTGCAAAAAAGCTTTAAAAGAAACAGACGGAGACATGGAAAAAGCAATAGACTATTTAAGAGAAAAAGGACTTTCTCAGGCTGCTAAAAAGGCTGACAGAATTGCAGCAGAAGGTCTTACAACAGCTATAATTTCTGCAGACGGAAAAACAGGTGTTGTTGTAGAAGTTAACTCTGAAACTGACTTCGTTGCAAAAAATGAAGAATTCCATAACTTTGTACAGGACGTTGCTAAAGTTGTAGTTGAAAATACACCTTCAGACGTTGAAGCATTAAAAGCAGTTGTTCTTGCAACTGGCAAGACTGTTCAGGAAACATTGACTGACAAAATTGCCAAAATAGGCGAAAATATGTCAATCAGAAGATTTGCTGCAGAAAAAGTAAACAACGGAACTGTTGTTGGATACATTCACGGCGGCGGAAAAATTTCTGTTATAGTTGCTCTTGAATCAGAAGGAGACAAAGAAGCTCTTGAAGTTCTGGGAAAAGACCTTGCAATGCAGGTTGCAGCCATGAATCCTAAATACATATCTACTGAAGACGTTGATCAGGAATTCATTGCTCATGAAAGAGAAGTTCTTATTGCTCAGGCATTAAATGAAGGAAAACCACAAAATATAGTTGAAAAAATGGTTGAAGGAAGACTTCAGAAAGAACTTAAAGAAGTATGCCTGTTAGAACAAGCATTCGTTAAAGATGCTGATTTGACAGTTAAGAAAGTTATTGCAAACACAGCTGCTAAATTAGGAAAAGACATTAAAGTTGCCGGAGTTCAAAGATTTGAAGTTGGCGAAGGCATTGAAAAGAAAGCAGAAAACTTTGCCGATGAAGTTGCAAAACAAATGGGTAAATAATCCTCATAGAAAATGATGCAAATGGAGAACTTTTTTAAGTTCTCCATTAATAAAAATACAGTCTTCAGGAGGATAAGATGGATTGCAAATATAAAAGAATCATATTAAAAATAAGCGGAGAAGCATTATCCGGCAATTTAGGACACGGCATAAACCCTGAAATAGTATCTAAAATTTCCAATGTTGTGAAGAATGTTATCAACATGGGAGTTGAAGTTGCTATAGTAGTCGGAGGAGGAAACTTCTGGAGAGGTGCAAGCGCTAAGGACATGGACAGAACAACTTCTGATTACATGGGAATGCTGGGCACAATAATAAATGGTCTGGCTTTACAGGATGCTTTAGAAAAAATTGGCGTGGAAACCAGGGTTCAGACTGCAATAGAAATGAGACAAATAGCAGAACCTTACATCAGAAGAAGAGCTGTACGACATTTGGAAAAAGGAAGAGTTGTTATTTTTTCTGGCGGTTCCGGAAATCCATATTTTTCAACTGACACTACGGCAGCATTAAGAGCTGCTGAAATAAATGCAGATATAATACTCCTTGCTAAAAACGGCGTAGACGGAGTCTACAGCGATGATCCTAACAAAAATCCGGATTCAGTGAAGTATGACGAACTCAATTACATAGATGTGTTGAATAAAGGTTTGAAAATAATGGACTCCACAGCAACGTCATTATGTATGGATAATAAAATTCCTATTCTGGTCTTTGGAATTGAACACCCGGAAAGCATCGAAAAGATTGTAATGGGAGATAATATAGGAACAATAATCAAGGAGGCGTAGTAATGTTTAGAGAAGTAGTAGCAAAATCAGAAGAAACAATGAGAAAATCCATGGGTTTTCTTAAAGAAGACCTTGCCACAATCAGAGCCGGCAAAGCAAACCCTAAACTTGTTGACAAAATTCAAGTAAGTTATTACGGTACAATGACCCCCCTTAACCAAGTAGCAAACATATCAGTGCCGGAGCCAAGAGCAATTATGATACAGCCTTGGGATGCAAGCTTGGTAAAAGAAATTGAAAAATCAATTTTAGCATCAGACTTAGGCATCACCCCTTCAAACGACGGAAAGGTAATAAGACTTATTCTTCCTGTTTTAACAGAGGAAAGAAGAAAAGATCTTCTTAAGCTTGTAAAGAAAGAAACAGAAAATGCCAAGGTTGCCGTGAGAAACATAAGAAGAGATGCTAACGAAGAACTCAAAAAACTTGAAAAATCAAGTGAAATTACTAAAGATGATTTGAAAAAAGCAGAAGAGGACATGCAGAAGCTCACTGATAAATATATCAAATTTGTTGAAGACATCTATAAGGAAAAGGAAAAAGAAATTTTAGAGGTTTAACAATGGATACTTTAATTGGTTACCCTTTGTTGGAAGCTATTAAAATTATAGAAGAAAACAACAATAAGATTATAAATATAAAGAAAATTACCGGCTGGAACAAAAAGTTCAATGAACTTCACAAGCCGTATGTCATAAGAGAACATTACAAAGACAATTATGTAACTTTGTACGTTTCATACTACTAGCTGTAATACAGGCTTATGATTTCATAAGCCTGTTTAGTGTATTTTTTGAGAAATGGTGAGGATAATATGAATTTAGAGGAGCAAGTGCTAAGCGGTGCAATACCTGAACATATTGCAGTAATACTTGACGGAAACAGAAGATGGGCCAAGCAAAGAAATCTGCCTACAAAAATGGGACACAGGGAAGGAGCTCTGAGAGTTACGGATTTGGTTAGAAACTGCGCTGATTTAGGCATAAAGTATTTGTCTGTTTACGCCTTTTCAACTGAAAACTGGCGAAGAGACAAAAAAGAAGTTGATTATCTCATGAACCTTCTTGTGGAATTTGTGGTGAAGGAACTTGACTACTTAAACAAAAATGACGTAAAGATAACAATGATGGGCAACATGGAAGATTTACCTGAAAAAACAAGGCAGGAAGTAAGCCGCTCTGTAGAACTTACTAAAAACAACAATACACTTCATTTGAACATAGCTCTGAGCTATGGATCAAGATTTGAAATTATAAATGCCGTAAAGAGCATAGTAAAAGATTATGAAAACAATGAAATTGACATAGATGAAATTAATGAAGAAAGTTTCAAAAAATATTTGTACACCCATGACATGCCTGACCCGGATTTGTTAATAAGAACAAGCGGTGAAATGCGTGTAAGCAATTTTTTATTATATCAGCTTGCATATACAGAGTTTTATTTCACGGATGTAATGTGGCCTGATTTCAAAAAAGATGAATTATTGAAAGCAATACTTAACTATCAAGCAAGAAAAAGGAGATTCGGAAATTAAGGCGGTGTTGTTATGAGACAAAGAGTGTTGACCGGAGTGGCAGGAGGAGCATTCATTGCTGCTGTTACATACTTTGGAGGTACCATTTATGACTTTGTGTATTTTGGCATTATATGCATAGGAATTTATGAGCTTTCAAAGGTATTTTTCAATAACGGATTTGATTACGGAGCTGTTGTGAACTATATGTTTGCAATTGCATTATTCATAGAAAAATCAACAAAGTACCAGCATTTTTTTGATTTCTTTTTATTTTTGTACATATCACTGAATTTTCTTATTTTTGTGTTCAACAAAAAAACAGACATAAAGAAAATTTCTGAAATAGTATTCATAGGCTGCTATGTGGTGTTTTTCATGTATCACATGATGCTGATGAACGGGTCACCATATGTGTGGCTTGTATACATAATAGCATTCGGCTCAGACACATTTGCTTATTTTACAGGGAAGTTTTTCGGCAGACACAAATTGTATCCAGAAGTTAGTCCCAACAAGACAATTGAAGGAGCAATAGGCGGAGTTATAGGAAGCACCCTGTTGTCATTAATTTATTTTAATTATTTAAGCATAAATAAATATATTTACATTATAATATTTAGTGTCAGCGCATCTGTATTTTCTATGGCAGGTGATTTGGCTGCATCAAAAATAAAAAGAGAACACAGAATAAAGGATTTTGGCTACATGCTTCCGGGACACGGAGGAATATTAGACAGATTTGACAGCGTGCTTTTCGTGGCGCCTGCTGTTTATTACTTTGTTCGTCACTTCTTATAACATGGAGGGAAAATATTGTTAACATTAATAGCATCTATACTTGTTTTTTCAGCCATAGTGCTTGTTCATGAATTCGGACATTACAAGGCTGCGAAAAGTGTAGGCATAAAAGTATATGAATTTGCCATAGGCATGGGTCCCACAGTTCTGAAAAGAGAAAAAAACGGAACAGTGTTTTCCATAAGAGCCATTCCCATAGGCGGATTTGTTCAAATGGAAGGCGAAGAAGAAGATGTGAGGACTTCCACAAGCTTTTCCACAAAGACAGTATGGCAAAGATTTAAAGTTGTGGCAGCAGGACCGGTAATGAACTTTGTATTGGCTCTTGCCTTATTTTTAATTGTTGCTTTTTCATTTGGAGTTTATGGAAATACAGTAGACTTCATTGATGAAAGTTCAAATGAATATGCCGCAGGTTTAAGGACCGGAGACAAAATTGTTTCAGTAAACGGTGATAAGTCTTACATCTGGGAAGATATTTATTATGAAATTACAAGCCCTGACAATACATATTACACATTGGAATACCAGAGGGACGGAGTATTAAAGGAAGCAAAAATTTCCAACAACTACAGAAAGATCGTAGGAGTTACTTCAAAGCTTGTTGATGGAAAAACTACTACCACAGTTTCTCCTTCGGATGTTACATCTCCTGCATATGAGGCAGGAATCAAGGATGGAGATGTAATAAAAAAAATCAACGATGTTCCGGTTTCAACATGGGAAGAAATAACTTCAAATATTGAAAAAACTGCAGATGATGCAGTTAAAATCACTGTTGAAAGAAACGGGGAAACAATAGATTTCACCATAGTACCTCAAACACAAATTTCAGTGAAGTTCAACACCATGCTTGACAAGTCTTTTTCATCGGCAATATCATCCTCAGCATACAAGACTGTGTATTACATAAAGCTCATGTTTAAAACAATAGTACAGCTGGTTACAGGAAAGCTCGGAAGTGATTCTCTCGGAGGACCAGTCATGGTTATTTCCATGGTAGGGGAAGCTGCAGAAAGCGGAATCCTTTCTCTTTTGAATCTTGCAGCATTTATAAGCATAAATCTTGGATTCATGAATCTTTTGCCCATACCGGCACTTGATGGAAGCAAACTTGTATTTCTTGTGGTTGAAGGCATAAGGGGCAAGTCAATTCCTGTTGAAAAGGAAGGATACATTCATTTCATAGGATTTGTGGTGTTGATCGGATTCATGCTTTTCATAACATACAAGGATATATTAAGACTATTTAGAATATAAAAAAAGCAATTAAGAATTAAGAGTTAAGAATTAAGAATGAAGGTAGGATTTGTGCACGCACAAATCCTTTCATTAATTTTTCACTCTTAATTATTCATTCTTAATTTTCTTACGGAGGGTTTATGGATACTATAACAAGAAGACAAAGTAAAATTGTAATGTGCGGGGACGTACAGATTGGCGGAGGAGCTAAAATTCCTGTTCAGTCAATGACGAACACATTCACAAAGGATGTAAAGGCCACAGTAAATCAGATACTGGGGCTTGAAGAAGTTGGATGTGAAATAATAAGAGTTGCAGTTGCTGACACTGAAGATGCTGAAGCAATAAAGGAAATAAAAAAACAAATACATATACCAATTGTTGCAGACATTCATTTTGATTACAGACTGGCGTTAAAAAGCATAGAAAACGGCATAGATAAATTAAGAATAAATCCAGGCAACATAGGAAGCATGGAAAGAGTTCAAAAAATCGTTGAAATGGCCAAGCCAAGAAACATTCCCATACGAATAGGCGTGAATGCAGGAAGCATACACAAGGAAATTTTAAAAAAATACAACGGTGTTCCTACTTCTGAAGGAATGGTTGAATCTGCCCTTGAGCATGTAAAAATTCTTGAGGATCTGGATTATGACAACATTGTAATTTCCATGAAGGGCACAGACATTAAAATGACCATAGAAGCATACAGAAGCATGGCAAAAAAGGTTCAATATCCACTTCACCTTGGAATAACCCATGCAGGAACTCTTTTTGAAGGAAGCATTCGTTCAGCAATTGGAGTTGGTAGCCTTCTTGCTGACGGCATAGGAGACACATTAAGAATTTCCCTAACTGACGACCCAAGAGAAGAAGTAAAGGTTGCAAGAGAAATTTTAAAAAGTCTTGGTCTTAGAAATTTTGGAATCAACTACATAACATGCCCCACATGCGGAAGAACAAAAATACAGCTTATTGAACTATCCAAAAAAATCCAGGAAGGGCTTAAAAATGTGGATAAACCCATAACAGTAGCAATAATGGGCTGCGCAGTAAACGGCCCCGGAGAAGCAAGGCAGTCTGACATAGGAATAGCCGGAGGTGTTGGTGAAGCACTTTTGTTTAAAAAAGGTGAGATTATAAGAAAAATAAAGGAAGAAGACATTGTAAAAACTCTTCTTGAAGAAATTGAAAACATGTAATAATTTTACATCAAAAATGCAGCCTCAGGACAGCATTTTTATTATCTTAAAGCTCTTCTATGTGAATTAATCCTTCAAAAGAACTCAAATGCTGCAATGTTTCCACATGGTTCAGGCGCTTGTCGGCTTCAAGCTGCAAAATTGCCACAACTGCAGCTTCATTCAGATGATTGTTCTTTGTAATTTCTATATCGCGAACTTTATATTTTGATTTGTAGCAATATAAAATGAATTTATCAAAGCTCTCCACTGATGAAAATGAAGTGTATACCGTAATTGCTCTGTTTGTTGACGTAAGGTAGTTGTCAAGTTTTTTGAATACTGTAATGACAAGAAATACAAAAATGGCAACTATGATTGCACCGTCGTAAAAACCAATTCCTATGGCAAGGCCAAGACATGCTGCTGCCCACAAACCTGCGGCAGTTGTAAGCCCCTTTACCTGAGATCTGCTTGTGACAATTATTGCACCGGCTCCGAGAAAGCCTATGCCGCTTATGACCTGTGCTCCAAGTCTTGCAATGTCTGTACCTTCAAAATGAATGAACATGTATTGGTTCGTCATCATGACCAATGTGGAGCTAAGTGAAACAATCATATATGTTCGAAAGCCTGCCGGCCTGCTTTTCCTGCTTCTCTCCAGTCCTATTATCCCTCCAAATACAAGCGACAGCAATACTCTGAAAGAAATGGACACAATGTTCAGTTCTTGTAATATTTCCATTTTAACACTCCTTTGACAACGGTTGAATACTATATATTATAACAAATCATTGTCTGGGTGTATATAATTATAAATTTTTTTGGATTTAATTTATTAAATTGCATCCGGAAGCCATGACTTGTCGTTTGTTACTTCAATGGCCATTATTGTTCCATGATATTTTAAAATTTAGTAAATATGTTATTATATTTTTTAAGATGTCATGATTTGAAAATACATACAGAGGTCTATTATTATATATGTGGTTTTCGATTAATTTTTATTCAATAAATTATGAAAAATTAAATTTATGTTTGATTTTTCGTAAAATTTGTGTTATACTACAGAAAAGATGAT
>NZ_JAJUJR010000127.1 GCF_029265225.1 Sedimentibacter sp. | reverse complement strand
AGCCTTTAATATGTCATCAAGATTTTTCTTCAGGCTCAAAATACATGAATCAACAAAAATGTTTAAAATATATTGCTTTGTTTTTTCATCGATGAAACTGAAATTATTTTCTGCAGCTTCATCAAAGGAAGAAAGCATTATTTTTCTTGCTAATTCTTCAAATTCTCTGCTTCCTGCAATCTTCTCAATGAAAGTGCTTCCTGATTTTATGAATTCTTCCTTGTCTGCAACATCACTAATGCTTAAGTTTCCCAAACACGATGCAGTTTCTTTGAATGCTTCTGCTGTAAGCTTCTGCAAATTTTCATCTTTCTCAAGAGCCGTAAATAAGCTTGACATTATCCTGCTTATGTCTTCTTTTTTGATTCCTCCCAACACTTCACTGATAGACATTTTTGAAATACCGTTCAGCAGTTCATTGAAAAAGCCATAAAATTTATCATGAAGTTCCTGACTGTTTGCATTAAGTGAGGAGCTTAACGATTGAGTCAATGTATTGATTTCACCATCGTAAATATCAAATATGTTCTCAATGTCATTCATATAAATAAATCTTAACAGTTCATTCAAATTTTTGCCGGCTCCATTTAAAATAAAGTCCTTAACCATTCTTTGAATGTTGTTTTCTATTTTGGCTGCGTTTCCTTCTTCAAGATATTTGTCAATCATCTTGCTTACTTCAATTTTATCAAGTCTTGAACGAAGAACCTGAACCTTTGATTTATAAAACTTATCTTCTATGACGGCTCTGAAAATACTTCCCAGCTCTTCTTCCTTGTTATCCATGAATTCAGGCAATTTCTCCAGCATTACCTTTTTCATGAGTTCATCCACAACAGCATCGCCGCCCATGAATGAATACATGCCTCTTTCAAGGAATCCAAGGCTGTTTTTAATCTCAGCCTGAACCATGAGAGAAATTTTGTCCTTATTTTCTTTTGCACCGTTCTTTATTGCTTCGGACAATTTTTTTAAAATTCCAGGTAGCTTTTTGTCCATATAGTCTTTTAATTTTCCATCAAAAAGTTCTTCGAATTTTTTGTCGCTGTCAAAATAACGGTTTATCAGTTTGACACTACCTTTTGATATTTTTTCCCTGGAAGACTTTGACATGGAAATGGATGATATCTTTACTGCTGCAGCATCCGATATTCTTTCAGCTTTTTCATTACCAAGTATTTCAATCAATGATCTGTCAGTGAATTTAATGTATTTATCCTGCTGTTTTAACGCAAGTATTTTGATTTTTGTGCTGTCGGATATGAGTTCCTCAAACATTCCATAATATTTATTTGCCGAACTTTCAACGATATTTTTAACCATTGGGGAGGATGCAAACTCAAGATTGTATTTGTTGCTGCCCATTGCATCAAAAGCAATATCGCTTATTTTATCAGCTGAAATATTTTTTAATGCTTCACTTCCCATTGTTTCAGCAGTATCAGCCGTTATTATTCCTGATAGTCTTGCTTTTCCTGCCTTGTTGTAAACTGAAGCAGCAATGCTGCTTGAATTTTCTGATAGTTTATTTTTGCTGAATTTCAATATGCTTTCTGTAATGTTTTTTTTGTTGTCAGACAGCATTCTGCCTGCAGTTTCATAGTTGTTCTGTGCTGCGCTTGTCATGAAGCTGTTCTTGATAGCTGATTCGTATTCATTGAACAAAGAGTTTATGCTTTCCTGGCTGAGCAAGCTTTTGTCTATAAAATCTGCCGTGCTTTTGGCAAAAGATTTCTGGTTTTTTAAGATAAACCCCTGGGAGAAGTTCCTTAAAAGCGGAATTTTGCTTAATATTTTAACTTCCTTGTATGGTTTGAACAGCATGTTAATTGCAAGCACGTTGGTTATGAATCCTACAAATGCATATGTAGCCATGGTTACAGCACTTACGCTGCCAGGATTAGCAGGGGCATTCTGAAAAGCAGCCAAAATAAGTCCTGCGGCAACTCCCAGCACTCCTCCGAAAAACATTATGGGTTTAAGCTCACGCCCTATGAATTCATTTGCAAAATCAACAAGGTCGTCATCACTCAGCTTGTTGAGGTTTGACGATACTATTCCTTTTATGGAACCCTTGAGAATTGTATCAGTGTTGTTTACCACATATTCACGAAGTGATTTTGAACTGTTTACAGAAAGATTTTCAATGGAGTTTAATTTGTCCAGTGATTCTGAAACATTCATATTTTTTAATTTTACAGTTGAAGACCTGTAGGAGTCAAAGAATTCTTTGTACACCTGATCATATACTGCCTTGCTCTTAAGGGATGTCTTGTTTTGCCATGCATTTTCAATTTTAAGCTCAAACCACTTTCTAATGTTTCCGTCATTGCTCTCGGCAAGCTTTACAATCATTTTGTCTGCCTTTTCCAAAACTGCTTGTGAAGTTTGTTTTGCTGAAAGGTCAGAGAGTTTTAATGATAATTTGTCATTGGCTGCCTGTTCGGCTTTATTCTTTGCCATGGACAAAAAAACCTTTGAACTTATAATGTTCTTAAGACTTAAGCTGTCAAATGAATAGTCAGGAGCAATGTCTCCAATATTCAGTCTTGCTGCATTGTCAAGCGTGCTGTTAAATATTGCTTCAAAATTGTTATTTATGTATGCTGTTGCTGCCTGAGACAACTTTTCAGCAGTTATGTTGTTGCTTTCAGCTTCGACAACAATTTCTGCAACTGTCATATTGCTTAAAATTTCTATAGCCTTTGCGCTCAACTTTTCAGAAAGTGTTTCAGGGTCTGCAATCTTTTCAACAAATGAAATAATTTTATTTACAATGCTGTATTTCTGACTCAGATTTCCGAAGTATGAGTTTTTGATGGTGGACAGAAGCTTTCCCTTTAAACCGTCTGATTCCTTTATTACATCATCTATTGAATCTTCAAGAAGCTGGTCGATAGAGCGGCTGTTTTCCTCAACCCATGATACAATTTTGCCGGTCAGGTGAGGGAGATTTTCTTTAATATATTCCTTGAGATTATCTTCAAACGAAGAATCAAGAAGATCGAAAATGCTTTTATGACAGTCTTTTCCGTATTCGAAAATAGAACTGCTAAGCTTCGTAACCAAAGTCTGACCTTTTTCTGAATTTATGAAGTCAATAAACTGCTTTGAAATTTCGGCTTTTTTAATGCTGTCTATGTTAATGATCGTTCTTATTTCTCTTTGGTAAAAAACTTCCTTGGCATTGTTCAAAGCATTGTTCAAGTCCAATAATTCAGCTGCATCATCAATGTTTGAACTTGAACGGATCATATCCGGTATATTTTCAAAAATATTGGAGATAACCGTTGATGAAAATTTCTCTGCTCCGTTAAAAAGCTCATTTACATTATAATCCTTGACAGAGTCATACAGTCCGAGCAGGAACCTGCTTAAAACATCCGTATTCCTGAAATATTCAACAATATAATCATAAAGAGAAGAGGATATCTTCTCAAGCTGCACTTGGCTTAAGAGGTCTTCTGTATCAATGCTGTCAATAATCAAGTCGCAAACAGGCTGGACATACTCATTTATTAATGATGTCACAAAATTGTCATTATTGCTTAATGTTGAGTCGAATCCGTCAATATCAGAAAACCTGTCATTTCCAGCTGACTCATAAAGACTTTGCCTGAAGAAATCTTCTGTAAGAAGCTCAAATTTATCCTTGAATTTTTCGTCTGTAAGAATTTCATGGAGCTTTTCCTTGTTTACAATATCATTTTCAACCATGGAGCTTAAGTTATCTATAAACTCGGTTCTTGTTTTCTTGATTACTCCACCAATTTTTAACGGAGTATATTCCTTGAAAAGCATGTTTATGGCATAGTCGTTGGTTATGTATCCTGATGCTCCGCCTAAGACTGCCTGTGCTAAAAAATTTAATAAAATTTCATTCATAATTTTCCTCGAATTGTTAATAATAGAAGATTATATCACTCTTTTAAAAAAATGCAAATATTCAATAAATGTATCATTATTGTCTGCACAAAACAGGCATAATAGTCCCAATATTAAAATTATATTGATTTATCATGTAAATTAATGTAAAATAGAATAAATAAGCAGAATCTATTAGGAGGAATAAAGTAAATGAAAACGTATAGCACAGACAAAATTAGAAACGTTGCCTTAATTGGCCACAGTAACTGTGGCAAAACAACGCTGACGGAATCACTTTTATACTTTACCAATGTTACAAACCGCATGGGCAGAGTAGAAGACGGTAATACAGTTTCAGACTTCGATAAAGAAGAAAAAGACAGACAAGTTTCTATTGGCACTTCAATCATACCAATAGAGTATGACAATACTAAAATTAATTTTCTTGACACTCCTGGATATTTTGATTTCATCGGCGAAGTATATGGAGCCCTCAGGGTTGCAAGCGGAGCTGTTTTAGTAGTAGATGCAAGCTCAGGTATCGAAGTAGGTACAGAGAAGGCATGGAAATACGCTGAACAAAGAAACATGCCAAGAATCATTTTGCTTAATAAAATGGATAAAGAAAACGTTAAATTCGACGAAGTACTTGATTCATTGAGAGAAACATTCGGAAAAAAAGTAGCTCCATTTACAATTCCTCTGGGTAAAGGTGAAAATCACGACGGATATATGGATATCCTGAACAGACAATGTTACATA
The DNA here is from genome assembly GCF_029265225.1 of Sedimentibacter sp. GTDB lineage: Bacteria > Bacillota > Clostridia > Tissierellales > Sedimentibacteraceae > Sedimentibacter. The sequence continues at coordinate 1,783 of NZ_JAJUJR010000127.1, read as the reverse complement.
GGACCAGATCCTGTAGATACACTTCCTGATACAGCTGAAAAGGCTGAAAGAGTCAGAGCTCTTCTGATGGAAAGCGTTGCCGAAACAGATGAAGTGCTGCTTGACAAATTCTTCAATGGTGAAGAGTTTACAGATGAAGAAATACATACAGGCTTAAAGAAGGCTGTTCTTGCAGGCGAATTAGTTCCTGTAGTTCTTGGCTCAGCTATAAAAGGTCTTGGAGCTAAATTGCTTCTAAGAACAATAATAGAGTATCTTCCAAGTGCTCAGGATTTGGCTGAAGTTAAAGGAATGAACGGCTCCAAAGAAGAAACAAGAAAGGTTGATATAAAATCTCCACTTTCAGCTTTGGTTTTCAAAACAATAGTAGACCCGTTTGTTGGTAAAATTTCGTTATTCAAGGTTATGTCCGGTTCAATTAAAAAAGATATGGATATTTATAATGCTGATTCAGGTGAAACAGAGAGAATCGGAAGTATATTCTGTTTAAGAGGAAAAGATCAGGTTGAAGCTTCTGAAATAGCAGCAGGAGACATTGGTGCAACTTCTAAATTGCAATACTTTAAAACAGGAGACACTATTTCAATAAAAACAAACCCAATAGTATATGAAGGCATAGATTTCCCTAAACCATGCTATTTCATGGCAGTAAGTGCTAAGTCAAAGGATAATGACGAAAAAGTTGGTACAGGACTTCACAAGCTTAACGAAGAAGACCCAACCTTTATGATAGAAAGAAACGTAGAAACAAAAGAACAAATATTAGGAGGACAAGGAAATATTCAGCTCGAGGTTATTGCTAGCAAGCTTAAAAACAACTTTAAGGCTGAAGTAAATCTTACTCCGCCTAAGGTAGCATACAGAGAAACAATAAGAGGAAAATCAGACGTTCAAGGAAAACACAAGAAACAATCAGGCGGAGCAGGACAGTACGGCGATGTTCGTGTAAGATTTGAACCTTCACAGACTGAATTTGAATTTGTGGATGAAGTATTCGGAGGAGCAGTTCCAAGAAACTTTATACCTGCAGTTGAAAAAGGACTCCATGAATGCATGGACAAAGGAGTTCTGGCAGGCTGCAAGGTTGTTGGCGTAAAAGCTACATTGTATGACGGTTCATACCACGACGTTGACTCAAATGAAATGTCCTTTAAACTTGCTGCTTCATTGGCGTTCAAAAAAGGTATAGCTGAAGCAAAACCTGTTCTTCTTGAGCCAGTTGCCAAAGTTGAAATCAGTATACCTGATGAATACTTAGGAGACATCATGGGCGACATGAACAAGAGAAGAGGAAAAATCCTGGGTATGGAACAACAGGATGACGGAACTCAGCACGTAATGGCAGAAGCTCCAATGGCAGAAATGTACACATATGCCATAGACCTTAAATCCATGACACAGGCAAGAGGAAGCTTCGTTATGGAATTCCTGAGATACGATGAAATGCCGTTCAACATGGCCGAAAAAGTAATTTCAGACTACAAGGCTAAGAACGAAAATTAGAATAGATATAAAAATATAATATTAAAATGAAGCACCTATTGGTTGTTGGTACATAACCAATAGGTGCTGTTGTGTTATAAAGGAATATAAACCGGTGATTCAGCCTTTTTCTTAAATATGGGATATATTCTGCAAATTTCAGAAACAGGAATGTGACACCCGATGCAGACATTCAAGATGTTCCGGTCAAAGAAAATTTTGCATAATGGTCTGTTCTTTGCAGAACAGTCTAAAATGTCATTCTGTTTTCAAACAAACTAAACTGAGAAATAATTCCTCT
>NZ_JAJUJR010000114.1 GCF_029265225.1 Sedimentibacter sp. | reverse complement strand
GTTACAGCAAGAAACATCAGCAAGTCTTACATGATGCTTTTCTTCATAGGAACATTGCTTAATTTCATTGCCATTGTTTCTAATGGCTTTAAGATGCCTGTCTTTGTTTCTGACATTCTTGGTGATGTTGAAGCAAAAAAACTTTATCTTCAGACAGGTCAGGATTTAATACATTCTCTTCTTACAGAAGAAACAAAATTCAAGTTTCTTTGCGACATCATAACCATTCCATCACCATATCCATTCCCTATAACAATCAGTGCAGGAGATGTTTCTTTGCTTGCAGGCGTATTTGCATTTTGGCAGGATGTGCTTGAAGGAAAAAAGTCACGCAAAACCCAACCTGTCAAATAATTACATAAACAAGAGCCTCCCCACAACAAGAGCTGCAAATATTGAAGCTCCGTGTGCCATAAGTCCCACCTTTACAGTATGCCTCGTGTTTGTTATGCCCACAGCACCAAAGTACACAGCCGTTGTATAAAAAATTGTTTCAGAAGAACCCATCAGCACGGATGCACATCTGCCAATAAACGAATCTGCTCCGTAATTGTCAAGTATAGACTGAAAAACTCCCAACGATCCTCCCCCCGACAAAGGTTTGATAACAGCCAGGGATAAAAGTTCAGGCGGAAATCCCACTATATCTGTTACAGGTCTTAAAAGTCTTACAATAAATTCTTCAGCCCCCGACTGAATGAACAAATTTATTGCAAATATTACTGCCAGTATGTAAGGAAATACTTTAAATGCTGATTTGGCTCCGTCCATGGCTCCTTCAATAAATGCTGAATAAATGTCTACTTTCTTAATAATACCGTAAAAAAGAATTCCTCCCACAATAAACGGCATGATCAGGTCAGAAAAATTCATGTATTACATCTTCCTTTCATAATATTTTGCCAGCATAACGGCTACAATTGTAGAAAATGTTGTTGCAGCAATTGTGGGAAGCAAAATGTCTCCCGGAACCATAGCACCCGAATCTGCTCTTAACTTTATGATGCTTAAAGGTATAAGCTGTATTGAAGATACGTTAATTATTAAAAACATGCACATTGCATTGTTTGCTGTTTTTTTATCCTTGTTGCTTCTTTGCATTTCCTGCATTGCCTTTATGCCAAAGGCTGTGGCGGAATTTCCTATGCCAAGCATGTTTGCAGCAATTGTCATCACTATTGCATTGACAGCATTTGTGTCATTTTGAACTTCCTTAAACAAAAATCTGACTGCAGGCCTTAAGAAATTTGACAATTTGTTTAAAACTCCTGATTTTTCCACAATGCGCATCATACCAGTCCAGAAAGCCATAACCGGAACAAGGCTTATTATAAGATCAACTGCCTTTTGCAGGTCAAACAAAAGCACGTCTGTAAGCACATGCGGCCTGCCGTTGGCAAAAGAAAACAAAATCCCCATGAATATCATTCCAACCCACAAAGTCCTCAAAAAATCAACCCCGCAATTCATAATTAATAAATAACATGCCTCAACATAAAATTGAGACATTAAAATGACAGACATCCTGTTTTAATTATATTTCACAGGATTTTTATTATGCTGACTTAATACAAAAAGCAACATATGAACTATTCATATGCTGCTTTGTTTTTGATTATGCTTGAAGAATCTCCATGAACTGCTCTCCAGTAATTGTTTCCTTTTCAAACAAATAGTCTGCCAGTTCGTGCAATTTCTTTTCATTATCCTTTAATATTTTCGCTGCCTTCGCATGAGCTTCCTTGATTATTGACAGCGACTCCCTGTCTACAAGCTGCGCTGTTTCTGGCGAGCAGGAAAGCTGTGAATCTCCTCCGAGGTACTGGCTTCCTCCGGTTTCAAGAGCCATCATATCAAACTTGTCAGTCATTCCATACTTTGTAACCATTGCCCTTGCTATTTTTGTGGCCTGCTCTATGTCATTGGATGCTCCTGTAGTGTATTCTCCAAATACCAGTTCTTCAGCAGCACGGCCTCCGCAGTATGTAGCAATTTTATTCATGGCATCTGTCTTGGTTAACAGTGACTTGTCTCTTGTTTCAACCTGCATTGTGTATCCAAGAGCACCGGAAGTCCTGGGAATTATGGTAATTTTGTGGACAGGAGCACTGTTTGTCTGCTTTGCGGCAAGTATTGCATGGCCAATCTCATGGTAAGATACTATTTTTTTCTCCTGCAGACTGAGTATTGCATTTTTCTTCTGTTCGCCTGCAATTACCACTTCAATTGATTCCTCAAGGTCTGCGTGAGATACCTTAGCCCTGCCCATTCTCACTGCTCGCAGCGCTCCTTCATTGACAATGTTGGCAAGCTGAGCACCGGAAGCACCTGATGTTGCCCTTGCAATGAGATTGTAATCAATATTTTCTTCCATTTTGTAATCTTTGGCATGAACCTTAAGAATTGAAATTCGTCCTTCCATATCTGGAAGTTCAACGCGAACCTGACGGTCAAAGCGTCCTGGTCTTAAGAGAGCTGCGTCCAATGTTTCAGGACGGTTTGTGGCTGCAAGAATAAGAACACCTTTGTTATCTTCAAATCCATCCATTTCCGTCAATAGCTGGTTTAATGTCTGCTCACGCTCTTCATTGCTGTTTAAACTGCTGTTTCTTTTCTTTCCGACAGTGTCTATTTCATCGATGAACACAATGCACGGAGCCTTCTTTTTTGCCTTTTCAAACAACTCACGAACTCTTGCAGCACCCCGTCCCACATACATCTCAACAAACTCTGAGCCAGAACTTGCAAAGAACGGTACATTGGCTTCACCTGCAACAGCCTTCGCCAAGAGTGTCTTGCCTGTGCCCGGAGGTCCCACAAGAAGAATTCCTTTAGGGCATTTTGCTCCTATTTCAGCGTATTTTTCAGGATTGGAAAGGTAATCCACAATTTCTGTCAGAGATTCTTTTGCTTCATCCTGCCCTGCCACATCATCAAATGTAGTCTTGCTTGTGGTTGTCACATGAATTTTACTCATCCCCGACTTCTCATCCGCAGAAGACAATTCAGAGTCCTTAGTTTTATTTTTTTTCCTGAAGCCGTCAACCAGTATGATTGAAATTGGCAGTATATAGCAGATAATTATACTTACAAAGTAATCAGGTTTTCTTCGCCCTACCTGTCCAAATTCTACGTTTTGTGATTTCAGCACCTGAAGAAGTTCAGGGTCGTCAGTGAAATCAGTCCTGTAATAACTAACACTTCCATCTATGTCTGTAATATAAGAAATATGATCATTCTGGATTTCGACCATGCTGACCTGGTTGTCGTCAATTTGCTGTAAAAATTGTGAATATTCTGCTTCCACTACTTTAGTGCCAGTCAAGGCAGGAAATAAGAACCAATTAATCAACAGCACAATTGAAATTGCAATCACATAATAATAAATCATCAGTCTTACGGACCGTTCCTGTTTTTTTTCATTTTCGTTCATAATGTACTCCTTTAATTCTTGAATTCTATCTTTAGAATTTCTCTTCCGGGCAGCAATTATTATATGTCAGAAATTCAGCAATGCATTTTATGTATTTCATTGAATAACACAGATTTTAATTTACCTGTAAACAATTGTCAACATATTTTTGAAAATAATTACATTTTTAATCGCGTTTTCCACTTAATGCAAACGATTTGCTTTTTTGAAGCAAATAAAAAAAGCGCATTTCTGCACTTTTATTGATGTTTAAAATGTTTTGTTTTCTTCTTCGTTTATTTTTTCAACCTGAATTTCAAGAACTCTTTTTGCTTCTGCTTTCGTCACCGTTATGTGAAGGTTTTTATAAACCATTTTTCCGCCCACATCCGGAATTTCTTCAAAAAGCATTGTTATCCATCCGTTTACTGTTGTTACATCTATTTCCTCGTCGGGCTCGATGTTAAACAATTCGAACATGTCGTCCACATCGGCATTGCATGAAACCAGATACTTATCGTCTCCGATTTTTTTGAACCATTCAATGACTTCATCATGCTCATCCCATATTTCCCCCACAAGCTCTTCAATGATATCTTCCATGGTAACAATTCCTTCTGTTCCGCCATATTCGTCAATTACGGCAGCCATGTGTGCCTTCGACCTTTGAAGTTCCTTTAAGAGCTCTGAAATCTTCTTGTTAGGTGTTATATATATGATCTTGGAAACAAGTTTCTTAATATCTTTTTCTTTTCTGTTAAGTGCCTGATAAAAGTCTTTTTCATGAAGAACACCCACAATGTTGTCCATGTCTCCCTGGAAAACAGGAAGTCTTGAATATCCGCTTACTATGAATTTTTCCTTGATTTCATCCAGACTTTCATTTTCCTCAATTCCGACTATTTCTATTCTTGGCGTGTATATGTCTTCTACGACAGTTTCATTGAATTCTATAGCAGAACGAATTAAATCACTTTCATTCTTGTTTATAACTCCTTCATTTTCAACCTCGTCAATCATGGTTCTCAATTCATCTTCTGTTATGGAAGGCTGAATTTCAGATTCGAACAATTTGTAAAACATTTTTTTCAAGGCTGTAAGAATCGCATTGACCGGCGAACACAGGAAAATAAATATGCTTATAATAGGCGCTGAAAACATTGCATACTTTTCAGGTGCAAACTGCGCAAAACCTTTGGGAATGAGTTCCCCAAAAACAAGAATTGCAAGAAGTATCAAAGCAGTTGAAATCACAATTCCATTACTTTCAAAATTTTTAGAAAAAATATACACTGCAAGTGAAGCAGCTGTAATATTGAAAGTATTGTTAAAAATAAGAATAGTAGACATAAGATTGTCATTTTTCTCATCGAGCCTCATGACTAACTCTGCTTTTTTGTTATTTGAACCAGCCAGGTTTTTCATCCTTATTCTGCTGAAATCATTGAATGCTGCCTCGCATGCAGAAAAAAATGCTGACATTATCAATAAAATTATTAATATTGCGACCTGACTTATACCGTCATCATCCATTATTGTAAATCACTCCTAATTAATTATAGTATATAAATAGTATAATATATTAAATTATAATAGTCAATTGATTTTCTAATTTCAGCATGTTCGTCTGATTGATTTATGATAATGTCTTAGTATATCACATTTGATTATGTCCCAAATATAAAAATATAGTATAATAGAACCTCATGACAAAAATATGGGGTGACAGAATGAGAAAGGTAATACTGACAATGGAAGAAAATAAAAAATACGAAACCATAAAAAAATTAGTAGAAACTAATGGGAATAAAAGAAGAGCAGCTACTGAGTTAGATTGCACAGTTAGGCATATTAACAGAATGATTAAGGGATATAACGAAAAAGGAAAGGAATTCTTTGTACATGGTAATAAAGGAAGAAAACCTGCTCATACATTAGAAAACGAGACAAAGCAAAACATACTTGATCTTTATCTTACAAAATATGAGGATGCTAATTTTACCCACTACTCTGAACTTTTGGAGGAATATGAAAATATTAAAGTATCTCCAAGTACAATACACACAATCCTAATGGAAGAAAATATTATTTCACCAAAGGCAACACGTAACAAAAGAAAAAATCTTGCAAAGAAACTAAGAGAACAACTGAAAATCGCTAAAACAAAAAAGGAAATAACAGATCTACATAATGCAATAATTGCAATTGAAGATGCACACCCAAGAAGGCCAAGATGTGCATATTTTGGTGAAATGCTTCAAATGGATGCTTCATTACATAATTGGTTTGGACAAGGTAAATGTCAACTTCATATCGCTGTAGATGACGCTACAGGCAATATTGTAGGAGCATATTTTGATAATCAAGAGACTTTAAAAGGTTATTACAACGTCTTACATCAGGTATTAACTCAATATGGCATTCCATACATGTTCTATACTGATAGACGTACTGTTTTTGAGTATACAAAGAAAAAATCCCCTTCTGTTGAAGAGGATACTTTCACTCAATTCGGTTATGCCTGCAAGCAACTCGGTATTGAGATTAAAACCAGCAGCGTTGCCCAAGCCAAAGGGCGTGTGGAACGAATGTTCCAAACACTGCAATCACGTCTCGTAATTGAGATGAGATTAGCTGGTATAAGCACAATTGATCAAGCTAATGAATTTTTAAACCACTACATAAAAAAATTCAATGAAAAATTTGCTTTACCTATAGATAATATCAAATCCGTGTTTGAAAAACAACCTGATAATGAAAAAATTAATTTAACGTTAGCTGTTCTTGTAGGAAGAAAAGTTGATAATGGTCATTGCATTAAATTAGATAAGAAATACTTTAGACCTATTAATTCCAATGGTAATCCCGTCCACTATTACAAAGGGACTCATTGCTTGGTTATTAGGGCTTTTAATGGCGAATTATTCGGTTGCATAAACGAGCAAGTATATGCTCTCGAAGAAATTCCTCTGCATCAACATTCCTCTAAGAATTTTGATTTTAAAAAATTAAGTGAAAAACCAAAGAAAAAATATATTCCTCCAATGAATCACCCTTGGAGAAATTCTTCATTTGAAAGATTCGTAGAAAGTCAAAAACACACTAAAAAAGTTAGTTAAGATACTTTAATCTGTCTTTAAAGCACAGAATTGTAGGTGTATTTGTTGTACCCAAAATTCATTTAATATTTTTCACGGCACTTCATTTATTTACAGTAGGGATTTAATATGATAGGCTGGCACGGGAGTGCCGCAGGCTCTATCATCTGGTGCGGTTTTGACCAGATGGTGGAGCCT
>NZ_JAJUJR010000227.1 GCF_029265225.1 Sedimentibacter sp. | reverse complement strand
TGTGAACATAACAGGAGGAAGAAATGACTAAGAAAATATTGCTTGTGCTTGCTGTTGGGGTATTATCTGGATTGTTCCTAATTCCTGACAGTCTGTATGGTGCTACCGGAACTATGCTTGACATTGGACTTTGCTTGCTTCTTTTTTCAGTAGGAGTTGATATTGGAAGCAATAAGGATATTTTTAAAAATCTGAAGAATGTTGGATTCAAATTGTTGATTGTGCCTGCTGCAACAGTCCTGGGAAGTCTATTCGGAGGAATATTGTGCAGCATAATATTCAAAATGAATTTATTCGGTTCTCTGGCAGTGGCTTCGGGCTTTACATGGTATACTTTGTCGGCTATAATAATCACACCTGTATCTGCTGAACTGGGAACAATAGCATTTTTGACAAATGTGTTCAGAGAAATAATTGCATTTATAAGTATTCCATTCATAGCAAAACACATCGGGTATCTTGAAACAATAGCAGTTGGCGGAGCCATAAGCATGGACACAGGACTTCCCATAATAACAAGGAACACAAGTCAGGAAGTTGTAATAATATCATTTATAAGCGGAATAATCATATCCCTCATGGTTCCTGTACTTGTTCCAATATTTGTTGGCTTACTTTAAGAATTAAGAATTAAGAGTTAAGAATTAATAGAAACTATATTATGGCTTTAAGCATAGCGATGTACTTGTCAGAAAATATTTTTTCGCAATATAGATTCATGCAACATTTAATTCAAGTTTAGAAAGGGTATTAAGATGACCAGAATTTATTTTACAAGACACGGCGAAACTGAATGGAACAGACAATTCAGATTTCAAGGAAACAAAAATTCCGAACTTACGGAAAAGGGAATTTTAGCAGCAGAGCTTTTGTCAAGCCGAATTGAAGGAATAGAGCTGGACTGTATAATTTCAAGTCCCCTTAAGAGAGCCTATCACACTGCAGAAATAGTAAGAGGAAGCAAGACAATTGAAATCATCGAGGATGACGGCTTCAGGGAAATCAATCTTGGCGATTTTGAAGGAATGCGCTATGATGAAATTGCATCCAGCAGAGGCGAAACACTGAGCAAAATAGAAAATGACCCTTTTAACAACAGATATCCTAACGGAGAAAATCTTTTTGAATTTTATAAAAGAGTGGAAAAGTCATTCAAGTATGTAATTGAAAATTACAGAAACAAAAATACATTGATAGTTGCTCACGGAGGAACAATCAAGTGTATAGAATCATATATCAGGAATTTACAGATTAACAAGGACTGGATGGGAACAGTGGTTAAAAACTGCAGCCTTTCCTGCATTGAAGTTGATGAAGACAACAATATCAGGGAAATTTTTTATAATGACACAGAACATTTAAAAGGAAGCTTGGCACACAGCTAGTGTCGATTTTTATATAAATTGCCCGGGAAATAGAAAAACAACGCAAAAATTGGAACCCAGACGTCAAAAATAAGGCGGACTGGGTTTTCTTTATATTTTTTGCATAATAATAAAAGGCAGCAAACGATTGCTGAATGTTTTTAATTAATTAAAAAGAATAAAATAAAGTTTAAACGATTAAAATTTAATTTTATTAAATAAAGATATTGAAAAATTAATTAAATAATGCTAGACTTTGACTTATGAAATTACACATTGAATATGACTGAATGTGGTATGAGATTGGAGGATCAGATGAAAAAATTTAAAAGAGTGCTGGTGGCTAACCGCGGTGAAATTGCCATCAGAGTTTTCAGAGCCTGTGAAGAGCTGGGTATAAGAAGTGTTGCTATTTATTCAGAAGAGGACAAGAATTCCCTATTCAGAACAAAGGCTGACGAGTCTTACAGGATTGGTAAAAATAAAAAGCCGGTTGATGCTTACTTAGGCATCGATGAAATAATCAGCCTTGCAAAATCAAAGGGTGTTGATGCCATTCATCCAGGATATGGATTTTTATCTGAAAATGTTGAATTTGCACGCAAATGTGAAGAAGAAGGAATTGTGTTCATAGGACCTGACCACATCATGATGAGCAAACTTGGTGACAAGATAAAATCAAAGATAGTTGCAAATTCAGTAGGTGTTCCAACAATACCAGGTATCGAAGAAGCAGTTAAATCTGAGGCAGACGCTAAGAAATTTGCTGATTATTGCGGATATCCTGTAATTTTAAAGGCTTCAGCAGGCGGCGGCGGAAGAGGCATGCGTATTGCATGGCGTGAAGAAGATTTGCTCAGAGAATTCAAAAGCGCTCAAAGCGAAGCTAAAAAAGCATTCGGCATAGATGACATATTTATTGAAAAATATCTGGAAAAACCAAAACACATTGAAGTTCAGGTGCTTGGAGACAACTATGGAAACATAGTGCATCTTTTTGAAAGAGACTGCTCTATTCAAAGAAGACATCAGAAGGTTGTGGAATTCACTCCTGCAATCAGCATCACCGAAGAACAAAGACAAGCCATCTGCAGCGATGCCATAAAGCTGGCAAAGGCAGTGAACTACAGAAGCGCCGGAACATTGGAATTTTTGGTTGACAAAGCAGGAAGACACTATTTCATAGAAATGAACCCAAGAATCCAGGTTGAACATACAGTTACAGAAATGATAACAGGCATAGATCTTGTACAGTCTCAGATACTCATAGCACAAGGCTACAGGCTTGATTCAGAGGAAGTAAACATAAAGGGCCAGGAATCTGTTGAAAAAAGAGGATATGCAATTCAGTGCAGAGTTACAACTGAAGACCCTGCAAACAACTTTGCTCCTGACACAGGAAAAATTGACATGTACAGAACAGGTTCAGGCTTCGGAATAAGGCTTGACGGAGGAAACGGATTCACAGGAGCTGAGATAAGCCCATACTATGACAGTCTGCTTGTTAAGGTTATTTCTCACTCAAGAACTTTCAGTGATGCCATCAGCAAAAATGCAAGAGCGCTGAAGGAACTAAAAGTGGGCGGTGTAAAAACAAACATAGGCTTTTTGCTGAACGTTTTAAACCATGAAACATTTAAAAACGGAAGCTGTGACACAGGTTTCATAGCTGAAAATCCATCTCTTTTAAATGTAAGAGGAGGAGAAGACAAGGAGCTCAAGGTTTTAAACTACATAGGAAACATTGTAGTCAACGAAACCAAGGGAATCAAGCCGCAGTTTGACGTACCGCGTGCACCAAAATTTGCAGGAGTGGAAGTTAAGCCTGGCTTAAAGCAGCTTCTTGATGAAAAAGGACCAAAGGAAGTATCAGACTGGGTATTAAAACAGAAAAAGCTCCTACTTACAGACACAACCATGCGTGATGCACACCAGTCGCTAATGGCTACACGTGTAAGAACCGTTGATATGGAAAAAATAGCTCCAGCCATGACACACATGGCAAATGACCTGTTTTCAGTGGAAATGTGGGGAGGCGCCACATTTGACGTAGCATACAGATTCCTCAAGGAAGATCCGTGGGAAAGACTTAAAACCCTCAGGGCAAAAATGCCTAACATATTGTTCCAGATGCTTCTTCGCGGAGCAAATGCAGTAGGTTACAAAAATTATCCTGACAATGTCATAAGAGAATTTGTTAAGGCTTCTTCCAAAGCCGGCATAGACGTGTACAGAATATTTGACTCCCTGAACTGGATTGAAGGAATGGAAGTTGCCATAGATGAAGTGCTGAATCAAAACAAGATTGTTGAAGCAAGCATTTGTTACACAGGAGACATTCTTGATGAAACAAGAGACAAATACACATTGAAGTATTATGTTGACCTTGCCAGAAAGCTTGAAAAAAGAGGAGCACACATACTTGCAATAAAAGACATGTCTGCACTTCTTAAACCGATGGCTGCCGACAAGCTCATACGTGCTCTCAAAAGTGAACTTTCAATACCTGTGCACCTGCACACTCATGACACAAGCGGAAACGGTGTGGTAACTGTTTACTCTGCAGCAAATGCAGGAGTGGATATTGTTGACACTGCATTTAACTCAATGGCAGGACTTACAAGCCAGCCGCCGTTAAACTCGGTAATTGCAGCCCTTAACAACACTGAAAGAGACACAATGCTCAACCTTGACGACATGCAGAAAATTTCTGACTATTGGGAAGCTGTAAGACCTGTTTACAACAAGTTTGAATCAGGACTTAAAACAGGAACGGCTGAAATTTATAAATATGAAATACCAGGCGGACAGTATTCAAACCTCAAGCCACAGGTTGAAAGCTTCGGTCTTGGACACAGATTTGAAGAAGTTAAGGAAATGTTCAAGACAGTAAATGAAATGCTTGGAGATAT
>NZ_JAJUJR010000028.1 GCF_029265225.1 Sedimentibacter sp. | reverse complement strand
CTGCATTTCATCATCCCTTGTTATTCTAAGAGGTGATGATGTCCTTGTTTCAACTCCTGTTAGAACAGCATCCGGTCTGTCGTAATCAGTGAGCCAGTTTCCAAATGCTGTTATTCCTTCCACCAGACTATCGCACACATATGCCGGCAGACAGTCCCACAGGTTTGCAAATGTAGACCCTGGTCTGTATGTTGGATAAATTTCTCCAAATGAAGTAGATACTTTCTTTTCCTTGAAATCCTTAAAAAGCTGCACAGGAGCCTTATAATTTCCGCCTCCGATTTCAAAAGCCTTTCTTTCCCACTGTCTCTGGAATTCTATTCCTGCCATTGGGTCATTTTCTCCCCCGAAATCCTCGGGATTTATGGACACAACTATAGCGGAATTTGCATTTTCCAAATCCCTGTCATGGAAGCTCATGCCGTTTGTAACAACTCCTCCGTTTTCAGAAGCAGAAGCCGTTACAACACCTCCTGGGCACATGCAGAATGTGTACACGCTTCTTCCATTCTTGCATTTGTGCACAAATTTGTAATCAGCAGGACCAAGATTCGGATGTCCCGCCATTTCTCCGTACTGAGCCTCGCTGATCATCTTCTGTGGATGCTCGATTCTCACTCCTATGGAAAACGGCTTAGCTGTAAGTTCAAGCTTACCGTTAAGCATTGCAAATGTATCTCTTGCGCTGTGTCCTATGGCAAGAACAAGCACATCTGTTTCAATTATGTCGCTTTCAGTTACAACTCTGTAAACGCTGTTGTCCTTTATTTTAATGTCGGTAACACATTCTTCAAATCTGAATGTACCGCCAAGACTGATTATTTTCTTTCTTATTGAAACAAGTACGTTTCTTAAAAGGTCTGTTCCTATGTGCGGCTTGTTGACATATGTTATTTCAGCCGGAGCTCCTGCCGCCACAAATTCTTCAAGAACCTTCTTGCCTCTTTTTGAACGGTCTTTGATGAGGGTATTGAGTTTACCATCAGAAAATGTTCCGGCTCCTCCTTCACCAAACTGAATGTTTGAATCTAAGTTCAATGTTCCATCCTTCCAGAACTTTTCAATGTCTTTCACCCTGTCCTTTACCTTTTTTCCTCTTTCAAGGATTATAGGATTGTATCCTTTTTCAGCCAAAAGCAAAGCACAAAAAAGTCCGGCCGGTCCGCTTCCCACGATTACAGGCCTGGTTTTTAAAACTTTTTCTCCTGTTGCTTCAGCTTCATAAATGAATGGGTCTACTAATGCTACATTGGTATTTCTTTTTGAAATTTTATAATCAATGTTTAATTCCACATCCAGAGCATAAATGAACATTATTTCATCTTTTTTTCTGGCGTCAATTGATTTTCTGAAAACTGAAAGTGTACTTATGTCTTCTCGCTTGATTTTCAACGATTCGGCTGCTTTTATATATAAATCTTCTTCATTGTGTTCTATTGGAAGCTTAACTTGCTGTATTCTTATCATTACTGCACCTCTTACTTACTTTCTTTCTAACTGAGTTCATATTTTTAACTTTACCATTATAACATATTTTCTTAAATATTCTATGTAAATTTTTGAAACATAATCTTCACAATTTTGAGCATATTAATTATTGCACAACAATGATTCGAGGACCAGGACCATTAAATGAAAAATAAAAACAAATCAATACTCCTGATGGTTTTTTCAGCCTTCACTTTTCTTCCATGCAAATAATAGTCAAGCTTTTGCCTGACATATTTTTCAGAAATTTTGTAAGCCTCGTGCTTGCTCAGACTATTGACAAACCCCGACGCTGTCATCCTGAACGATAGTGAAGGATCTCATCTTTGTTGAAAACATGAGATTCTTCGAGCAAGCTCTCAGAATGACAACGTCAAATATAAACTTTGTTTTTAACCTGAGTAAGCCTTGTGCCTACTTACTTGTATGATAAAAAACTGCGATTTTGGTCTAAAAGAAAACCGAAAATATCTTTAACAGATACATGTTCGGTTTTTCAGAATGGAGCAAGTATTAAATTTCTTTCCCGTATATGGGGCTTGACATTATAATGTAAGTTTCTGTGTTTCCGTAAAACTGGATTTTTCCCACAAGCTCTTCAAGATGAGACATTTCTCTTAAATAAGCTTTCATAATCATGCTGTGAGGTCCGGTAACATGGTGGCATTCAACTATTTCTTCTGATTTTTTTGCAAAGTCCAGGAATATTTCCTGCTTTTCAGGCTTTATCGATGCATTTATAAGAACACAAATCGGTTTTCCTACTTTTTCATTGTTTACGACTGCCTTGTATCTTTCTATGATTCCAATATCCTCTAATCTCTTGACTCTTTCTGCAACTGCAGGAGGGCTCAGGGATACAACCTTACCCAGTTCCTTCATTGATATTCTTCCGTCCTGCTGTAAAATGCTAATAATTTTCAAATCTGTCTGATCCATTTTATACCCGCCTTATTATATAAATATTTGTTATGATGATATTTGTATGTAAATTTGAAAATGATATATAAAAACATTCTGACGCTGTAATGATTCAGCAGTAAAAATAATGCCATGAATTGTTTTATCATCAAACTATTTTATTTTCAAATTATTATATACAAAACATTTTTTTTATGTTATTATATCATACATACATAATTCATTACAAGGAAAAGCTTAATATAGTATGTTGAAAATTACAGATTTGCATTTATTTTAAAGGATATTTGCAATATTAATGATTATAATAACAATTAGAGGAGGATTTATGCCTAAACTAAAAATTACTGAGACATCACTTAGAGATGGACATCAATCTTTGATAGCAACAAGATTAACAACTGATGAAATTTTGCCTATACTGAACGAAATGGACAATGCCGGATTTTATTCCATGGAAGTTTGGGGCGGAGCAACTTTCGACACATCCCTGAGATTTTTGAACGAAGATCCATGGGAAAGACTGAGAAAAATAAGAGCTAATGTTAAAAATACAAAGTTACAAATGCTTTCAAGAGGACAAAACTTATTGGGATACAAGAATTATCCTGATGACATAGTTGAAAAGTTTCTTAAAAACGCAATATATGAAGGAATTGATATAGTAAGAATATTCGATGCGCTGAATGATTTCAGAAATTTAAGAAAATCAATCGAGGTTATAAAGGAAGAAGGAGCTCACTGCCAGTGTGCAATTTCTTATACTACAAGCCCGGTGCATACAAGAGAATATTACCTGCAGCTTATCAAAGACTTTGAAAATGCCGGAGCAGATTCAATATGCATCAAGGATATGTCAGGAATTTTGCTTCCATACGAAGCATATGACCTGGTTAAATCAATAAAAGAAGTTACGAAACTTCCTTTGGAGCTCCACACTCACTGCACCAGCGGAGTTGCACAGATGACAATGCTTAAAGCAATTGAGGCAGGCATAGATATTATTGACACAGCCATTTCACCTCTTTCTTCAGGCACATCACAGCCTGCAACAGAATCTTTGGCTTTATCCCTTGTGGGCACTGAGTGGGATCCGAAACTGGACTTCAGCAAACTTAACAACACTGCTGATTACTTCAAGGAAGTTATGAAAAAATACCAGGACAACGGAACGTACAATGTGAAAGTGCTTATGACTGAACCTAAGACATTGCAGTACCAGGTTCCAGGCGGAATGCTTTCAAACATGATTTATCAGATGAAGACTCTTAACGCCAGTGACAAGTTTGAAGAAGTGCTTGCAGAGGTGCCAAGAGTAAGAGAAGACTTAGGTTTCCCTCCTTTAGTCACTCCAATGAGCCAGATGGTGGGAGCACAGGCAGTTTTCAATGTTATATCCGGCGTGAGATACAAAATAATTCCAACAGAAATCAAAAATTATGTTAAGGGAATGTATGGAAAAACTGCTTCTCCAATTTCTGAAGAAATCAAAAAACTCATAATCGGAGATGATGAAGTTATTGCAGTACGACCTGCAGATTTGTTGAATGACGGTTTTGAACAGCTAAAATCAGAAATCGGCGACCTGGCGCAGTCAGAACAAGACGTATTATCCTACGCACTGTTCCCGCCTGTTGCAAAAGAATTCTTTGAAAGAAGAAAATCCATGTCTATTGACATGGCAATTTAAAATTTTAAATTTATTAACAACAAATCTCCCTGCACTTCAATGCAGGGAGATTTTTAATTTGCTTTAATAATATACTTAAATATTCGCTAACTTTCCAATACAAAGTGGCATGCTGCAAACCTGCCCTTATAGTTTTTCATTTCCGGTTCTGACTCTGAACAAATATCCTTGGCATATGGGCACCTGGTTCGGAATCTGCAGCCTGAAGGAGGATTAACCGGACTAGGAATTTCACCTGTGAGAATTTTCTTATCTTCTTTTCTAAGCTTTGGATCCGGCTTTGGAACTGCTTCTATTAAAAATTTTGTATACGGGTGAAGAGGCCTTTCATAAATATCCTCCGTATTGCCTATCTCGCAAATTTTTCCAAGAAACATTACACACACCCTGTCTGAAATATATCTTACCACACTTAAATCATGTGATATGAACAAGTAAGTAAGGTTGAACTCTTCCTGCAGGTCATGAATAAGGTTTAATATCTGGGACTGAATGGATACATCCAGCGCAGATACCGGTTCATCACAGACAATCAATTCAGGATTTAATGCAAGAGCTCTTGCAATGCCAATGCGCTGTCTCTGCCCTCCGCTGAACTGATGAGGATAACGGTTAATAAATTCCCTGCGTATTCCAACCTTCTCCATCAATTCCTTTACCCTGTTTTCATTTTCCTTTTTTGTTTTATATATTTTATGTGTCTTTAAGGGCTCTGAAATTATCTGGCATACATTCATCCTTGGATTGAGAGATGCATATGGATCCTGGAAAATTATCTGTATTTTCTTTCTTAATTCTCTCATCGCATTACTTTTGAGCCCTACGAGATCAGTTCCGTCAAACACCACACTTCCGGATGTGGGCCGGATCAGATTGATAAGAAGCCTGCCAAGCGTGCTTTTGCCGCATCCTGATTCGCCCACCAGTGATAGTGTTTCTCCGCGATATATTTCAAAGCTTACATCTGAAACAGCCTGCACAACACTTTTTTTGCTGCCTTGAGAATTTGTCACACTGAAATTTTTTACAAGGTTATTTACCTTTACAAGCACATCTTTACTCATTATCTCACCCCGTTTTCATATAAAAAACATCTGACGCTGTGATTATTGTCAATCTTGTACAGTTCAGGTTCCTGTGTGAAACACTTTTTTGTTGCCTTATCACATCTTGGACTGAACCGACAGCCCTTTGGAAGTTTAAGAAGGTTAGGAACAACACCTTTTATGCTGTACAGCCTTGTGTTTTTGGAATGTATTCTTGGTATTGAACGCATGAGTCCTTCTGTGTACGGATGGCAAGGTTTTTCAAATAGTTCATTTATGTCTGTCTGTTCCATAACCTTGCCTGCGTACATTACATATACATAATCACATATTTCCGCCACCACTCCAAGATTGTGGGTTATCATCATTATGGAGGTGTGGTTTTTATCACGGAGTTCTCTCATAAGATGCAGTATCTGAGCTTCTATTGTAACATCAAGAGCCGTTGTTGGTTCATCTGCTATCAAAAGCTTCGGTGAACAGGACATAGCCATTCCAATCATAACCCTCTGCCTCAACCCTCCGGACAACTGATGCGGATATGCATTGAATCTTTTTTCTGCTTCAGGAATTCCTACGTTTTTAAATATTTCTATTACTTTTGACTTGGCTTCCTCTTTGCTGATATTTTCATGGATGGTTATTGCCTCACTTACCTGTTTTCCAACCGTGTAAACAGGATTCAGTGAAGTCATGGGTTCCTGGAATATCATGGAGATCTCGTTTCCTCTTAACTTCCTCATTTGTGCTTTGTTTAATTGTAGAAGGTTTCTTCCATTGAATTCAATTGAACCTTCTACGGTTTTTCCAGGTCTCTGAAGCAGCCCCAATACCGAAAGGGATGTGACGCTCTTCCCGCAGCCTGATTCACCAACTATTCCAATGATTTTACCGTAAGGTATTTCTATGGTGACACCGTCAACTGCAGGCACAATTCCTCTTTTTGTAAAAAAGTGCGTCTTAATGTTGTTTATTTTAAGTAAGAATTGTTCATTGCTCATTTCACTCATATTACACCTCAGCTATTCTTTCATATATGGATCTATTGCATCCCTTAGTCCGTCTCCAAGAAAATTAAATGTAAGAACTATTATTAAAATTGCAATGCCCGGCGCCAATGCAACAATCGGATTTGTAAACAAAAACTTCTTGCCGTTATTGACCATCAGACCCCAGCTGGCTTCAGGAGGCTGTGCTCCAACACCAAGGAAGCTTAAATTTGCTTCCGATAAAATTGCACCGGGTATGTTTGTTGTAAACAGTACAATCAATGATGGCAGACAGTTTGGCAGAAGATGTTTGAACATGATGACGCTGTCTTTAACTCCAATGGATTTGGCTGCTTCAATGAATTCTTTTTCTTTAAGCGACATTGCCTGTGACCTTACAACACGTGCAGTTCCTGCCCAGTTGATGATGGTCAGTGCAATGAAAAGATTGAATGTGCTTGCCCCCAGCGTATACATTATTACCATAGCAAGAAGCAGTGATGGAAAGGCAAGCACTACATCTGCCAGCCTCATAATGACAAAATCTATTTTTCCCCCGAAGTAACCAGATATTAGTCCCAATACAGTTCCAATAATCATAGACAGCAATGTTGGAACAAGTCCCACAAATAAGGATACCCTGCTGCCGTAAATTATTCTGCTGAGCACATCCCTTCCCAGTTCATCAGTACCAAGCAAATGTTCTGCAGAAGGTCCCTTGAGCCTTGATAGCAAATCAATTGCATAAGGATCATGGGGTGCGAAAACCGGAGCAAATATTGCCACTATTATTATGAATATAATCAGCAATCCGCTGATTGCAGCAACCTTGTTAGTTCTGATCATATTCTTTATTTTATAAAAAATGTTGTCATTCTCAGCAATTTCAGATTCTATGTCGTATTCTTCAATTTCTGTTACAGTTTCTGTGCATTCACTCATGTCATCACCTCATCATTCTACTCTTATTCTTGGATCAACCAATGAATAAAGCATGTCTGCGCATATGTTCCCAAATATTATCAAGGCAGTGGCAAATACAACAGAACCCTGCAGAAGCGGCATGTCCCTTCCTTGAATTGCATCCACTGATAGTCTTCCTATGCCCGGTATTCCAAATATTGATTCAGTTATTACTGAACCCGAAAGCAGGCTTGCAATTTGAATTGCCATTATTGTTATTACAGGAAGCAGTGAATTTTTGAGCGCATGGCCTACAACAACGCCGGTTTCTTTCAAACCCTTTGCCCTTGCAGTCCTTATATAATCATTTTTCATGGCCTCCAGGAGATTTGATCGTGTAAGTCTTGCAATTGTTCCTGCTGAATTCCATCCAAGAACAAGAGCAGGCATTACGAGCTGCTTCCAGCTTTCAAAACCTGAAACGGGCAGCCAGCCCAGCTTGTAAGAAAACGTATATTGTCCTAAAAGTCCGATTAGAAAAACCGGCATTGATACTCCAAACAATGCAAACCCCATGAACATCTGATCTATGATAGTGCTTTGTCTTATAGCAGATATTATTCCTATGGGTATACCTATAATCCATGAAATTATTGCTGCTGTTGATGCCAGCTTTATTGTTACGGGAAAAGCCTGTACAATTAAATCTGTAACCGGCCTGCTCAATTTATAAGAAATGCCAAAGTTTCCTCTGAGAGCATCTCCAAGAAACCTTAAAAATCTTATTATGGCAGGATCATCTAAATGCATTGTCTTCCTTAAATTTTCTATGACGTCGGGCTTTACGTGTTCTCTCATCATGACTGTAATCGGATCACCCGGAACTACGTTAAGCATCATGAAAGTAATGAACGCCACTCCTATGAGCACAGGTACAGCTATTAAAATCCTCTTGAAAAAATATTTAGCCATAATACCTCCATTTGTAATGAGAGAGTTTATCAATTAAGATAAACTCTCATGATTAATTAGTTTTCAATCACCACATCATAGAATGACATGTCTGACCAGCCATTCCATGCAATATGGAATTCTTTCACTCTGTCGCTCACAACGAATATTTTGTTCATCTGGAACATAGGAAGTATTGCTGCGTCTTCATTTATAATAATATTATCCATCTCCTGATAATATTTAAGCCTTGCGTCGGGATCTACCATGGTTCTTGCTTCATTAAGACCAGCAAAAACATCAGGGTTGTTGTAGCATGTTGATCTTACAACTGCATTCTTTTCAGAGAAGAACGTATAGTAGAAGTTGTCGGGGTCATTGTAGTCAGCCCACCAGGAGCTTCTGTACACAGGAATTTCACCGGCTTTTCTCATTGCATAATATGTAGCCTCATCAACTTGAGTTATTTTAACATTTACTCCTATCTGAGACATCATTGACTGTACAACTTCATTCATTTCCAATGTAGTTGCACTGTCAGAAACCTGAATGATTTCCATTTCAAATCCATTTGGATATCCTGCCTCTGCAAGCAGTTCCTTTGCCTTTTCAGGATTGTACTCTATTTCTTTTGCGTCAGAATTATGTCCCAGTACGGATTCAGGCAGGAATGTGTTCAATACCATTCCTTCTCCGTCATACATGGTATCTAGAATTGTCTGTCTGTCTACGGCCATTTGAAGCGCTTGTCGTACTTTCAGGTTGCTGTAAGGTTCCATGCTGTTGTTGAATGCGTAAAAATATAATCCGGCTTCAGGAGCACTTATGATATTATCCTTATAATCAGGATTTGATTTGAAATATGGCACCTGGGTTCTTGCTTCAGAAGTGTCAAATACATCAAGCTCGCCGCTTTCAAACATCATCCTCTGTGTTTCTGCATCAGGAATTATCTTCACAGTGTAGCCGTCAATCTGAGGCGCGCCTTTAAAATAATCCTTATTTGCAACCAGCACAACCTCTTCATTTACTGACCAGCTGTCTACCTTGAAAGGCCCAGTTCCCACTGTAGCTGACGTATCTATTCCAAACTGGTCTCCTGCTGCTTCTGTTGCTTCTCTGTTCAATATTGAACATCCGGGAGTTGCAATATTTGCAATGAATGGTGCAAATGGCTCTTCCAGAGTTATTTCAACTGTATTGTCATCTACAGCCTTCACGCCTTCAACGTGTTCAGCCTTCCCTTCAAATACTTCTGTTGCTCCCTTTATCATATCAAAGAAATCTGTGTTCATTGCTGCTGTATTAGGATTCATCATTCTGTCTATTGTGAACAACACATCATCAGCTGTAAATACTTCTCCGTTATGGAATTTTACATCCTTTGCAAGATGGAATGTGTATACCAAGCCATCTTGTGATACTTCCCAGCTTTCTGCCAATCCTGGTACCAGTTCAGGTTTGCCGTCTACAGTCACTGCTTCAACCAATCTGTCATAAATATTCAACGGTTCCCTGTAATATTCGGATGTCTTTTGAGGATCCAATGTAGCAGGGTTGTCGGATGAAGCTATCTTAAGTATTTTGTCTGTTGTTGCAGGTTCAGCAGCTTGAGGTTCTTCTGTTTCTGTCTTGGTTTCTGCAGGAGCGCTGGTCTGTGAACTCGAGCAGGATGTGAGAACAGGAAGCATGATTATTGCTGCTGTCAATAGTATTGCTAATTTTCTTCTTATCATTTTTTTATCCTCCGTATTTTTAATTTCATTATCTGCTTTAGCAGAAAAAAAAGACGCCGTAGGTATAACCTACAGCGCCTTTGCTGAAATCTTTTTTTGTATTATAGCTCTATAATTATTTAATGTCAATCATATTCTTTAATTTTTTTCAATATATTAAAAAGAAATTGTTAATCAATGTTTGCACTGTGTGCGTACAGATGTACGCAACATACATATTAACCCACATAGTTAGGAAGGGTGCTGCCACCTGCAGGCATTATTATAACTCTTGAATTATGACCTGATTTAATTATGGCACTGTAAACGGCATCCTGAAGATCATTGAAATATTTGAAACCAATGTGTTCAATTGTGTCCTTGTCATAATCAGTAACCATGTAAATTTCAGATTTCATCAGAGTCATTGCAATGGCAGCTGCCTTATGGCCGCCGAGAACAAAATTTTCCTTTATTTCCTTTACCATTTGTTCCTTTGTCTTTGTCATCATCCATTTTTCAAAAATAGCATTTTCAAAACCTTCCCTGCATGAAGCACAAAGAATTATTGTTCCTCCGTCCTTAACGGCGTGCCTTGCGTTGTCCAAAGCCTTCTGAGCCTGATAAATGTTGATGTCTTTTGGATATCCTCCCGGTGATACTATGACAACATCTGCCTTTTCCTTTATGTTTATCTTGTACATGGCATCCAGTGCACTGCATGCTGCCCTGTGAGCATCTATGTAATGTCCTGCAAAAGCTCCCACAATTGTTTTGTCAGATGCTTGCAAAACATTTAAAATAAAATCAATTTTAATATGGTTTCCAACTTCGTCTATGTCCTGCCTTACAGGGTTCGTGTCAAGATTTCCTGCATAGGATCCTTCCTTTACCATGTTTGAGTGGTTGGCCTGAATTGCATCATAGCTGGAAACTCCGGGCATGATAGCCTTTGCTCCACCTGAGTATCCTGCAAAGTAATGATATTCCACGTTGCCAAGGCATATAATCCTGTCAGCTTCGGCTACGGGTGTGAATATATCTACAGGAGTGCCATTTTTGCAGGTTCCGAAGTTTTTGCAGTTATTCATGTCGCTGTCAATAATTTTTATAGTTTTATAAACTTCTTCACCAACAATATGTATTTTTTCTTCTTCTGTGTGCTTCCTGTGACTTCCAAGAGCCAGAACAATTGTAACGTCATCCTGATCCACATTTGCACTTTTAAGCTCCCTAAGAATGTACGGCAATACAACCTTGCTCTTCATGGGTCTTGTAACATCGCTTGTTATTATTACAATCTTTTCTCCCGGTTTTGCAATTTTATGGAGAGGTTCTGAATTGATTGGATTTTTTAAAGCTTCCCTTATTTTGTAATCTTCTGAATCACTGTTTTCTATTTTGTTCGGCATCAATATTTCTATTTCATGTGTATCATCAATGTTGGCGTAAACATAATCCTTGTCTTTTTTTAATTTAATTTCCATTGTGTCCTCCCGTAAAGTCTATGTTCAATAATATTCTTCTTTCTAAAAAGCTTAATATTTCTTAATTATATATAATTAAATTGTTAAATTCCACCTTTTTTCAATATTTTGTAGCTTAATTATTTTTACCCTCAAAAATAAAAGAGGAACTGCATCTTAACAGCTCCTCTAGAATTATAATTAATTTATTTAGCCATATCCAAATACTTTTTATATCTGTATGCGGCATCAGCTTCTGCTTTATTAAACAATTCATCAGCTTTATCAGGGAACATCTTGTAAAGTGATGCAAATCTTACTTCGCTCTTTAAGAACTCTTTAAAGTCTTTAGTTGGTGCTTTAGAATCTAAAGAGAAAGGATTCTTGCCTTGTTCTGTAAGCTCAGGATTGTATCTATACAGTGACCAATATCCAGCATCAACAGCTTCTTTTTCCTGTAATTGTGACTTGCCCATACCAGCTTTAATTCCATGATTAATACATGGTGAATATGCAATTATTAATGATGGACCTGGATAGTTTTCTGCTTCTATGATTGCTTTAAGAGTTTGATTTTTATCTGCACCCATAGCAATTTGTGCAACATATACATAACCATAACTCATTGCCATCATTCCTAAATCTTTCTTTCTGGTCTTCTTGCCGCTTGAAGCAAATTCAGCAATTGCTGCAGTAGGTGTTGATTTAGATGATTGTCCACCTGTATTGGAGTATACTTCAGTATCAAAAACCAGCATATTTACATTTTCTCCGGATGCCAGTACATGATCTAAACCGCCGTATCCAATGTCATAAGCCCAACCGTCGCCTCCGAATATCCAATGTGATCTTTTAATAAAATAATCTTTGTTGTCGTATATTCTGTTAAGAAGTTTGTCACTGCCTTTTTCTTCTTCTAATATTGCTGTCAGTTTGTCTGCACGTTCTCTTGTACCGTCGGAATTTTCAAATCCGTCTATCCATTCCTGCAAAGCAGCCTTTACTTTTTCACTTACATCTGTTGAAATAGCTTCAAGAGCTTTTTCCTTTGTTGCATTTCTTATTTTTTGAACTCCTAAGTACATTCCAAAGCCATATTCTGCATTGTCCTCAAACAACGAGAATCCCCATGATGGACCATATCCTTTGTCATTAACTGTATATGATACTTGAGGAGAGCCTCCCCATACAGTTGAACATCCGGCAGCATTTGAAATCATCATTCTGTCACCAAACATTTGTGTAACCAATTTTGCATACGGAGTTTCTCCGCATCCTGCGCAAGCTCCTGAAAACTCCAACAAAGGTTTTCTAAACTGACTGCCCTTTACTGTTTTTGCAATATTTTGTGGTACTTCTTTTGGAGCAATGTCTTTTGCAAAATTCCAATCAATAATATATTGACTTCTGTTTGCTGCTAAAGGCTTCATTTCTATTGCCTTTTCTTTCGCCGGGCAAATATTTACGCAGCTTCCGCATCCTGTACAGTCTTGAGCTGATAATGCCAAGTGATATTTCATATTCTTAAATCCTGTTGCATCAACAGACATAAATCCTTCCGGAGCATTTTCCATTTCTTCTTCTGTAAGGAGTGTAGGTCTTATTACTGAATGAGGACATACAAATGAACATTGATTACATTG
>NZ_JAJUJR010000150.1 GCF_029265225.1 Sedimentibacter sp. | reverse complement strand
GGATTTGCATATGGGAAGCTCTTTGAAATTTCTGCGCTTATTTCAGGCTCAAGCAGGAAGTTTATAAACAATTCCGCATTATCCTTGTGAGGCGCACCATTTGGAATTACAAAATTGTCCTGCCAGATGTACAATCCTTCTTCAGGGAAGAAAACCTTGATATCCGGGTTTTCATTTTGAGCAAGAACTGCTTCTGCTCCCCATACATATCCCACAGCGGCTTCACCGTTTATAAGTGAAGTTTTAGGGCTGTCAGAGTCAAATATCTTAATGTTGTCTTTCAGTTTAACAAGTTCGTTTTTTGCTTCTTCAAGCTTGGCAGGATCAGTTTCATTAAATGAATATCCAAGCTTTTTCAGTGCTATTCCTATTATTGCTCTCTGGTCATCAAGCACAACCATGCTGTTGTTCAGCTTGCTGTCCCAGAGGTCTGCATAGCTGTTGATTTCAGTATCAATCAATTTTGTGTTTACAGCAACAACTGCATTGCCCCACATATATGGCACTGTATATTTGTTTTCAGGATCAAAAGCCAGTCCCTTGAATTCATCCCCTATATTTTTGTAGTTAGGAATGTTAGCCATGTTTATTTCCTGAATCAAATTTTGATTTCTCATTACATCTACCATGTAGTCTGTTGAAACAGCAATATCAAACTGAGCTCCGCCTGCCATTAGCTTTGCAAGCATTTCTTCGTTTGATGCATATGTGGTGTAATTTACCTTGATATTATACTTTTCTTCGAATTTTTCTATAACTTCTTCAGGCAGATATTCTGACCAGTTGAACACATTTAATACGGCTTCGTCACTGTTTGCTTCAGAGCCGCCTTCTGACTTGCTGCAGCCTGTAAATACACCTGCTATTATCAATACTGCAATGAACAATGCAGCAATTTTTTTAATACTTTTCAAATTTATTTTCTCCTTAAATATTATTTTTTCTTTTACCTTTTCTTCTTTATCAGACTTAAAACGAAGTTTTTCTGAAAACAATGCTATGCTCAATGTAAAAATCAGCATTAATGTGGACAAAGCATTTATTTCAGGGCTTACTCCAAATTTGACCATTGAAAATATCTGCAGCGGCAAAGTTGTAAAGCCGGGGCCGGAAACAAAAAAGCTTACAATAACATCATCCATTGACAATGTGAATGCCAGAAGCGAACCGGCCAGTATACCGGGAGCTATGAGCGGCAGAGTAATCTTGCAAAATGTTTCAAGGGGCTTGGCACCAAGATCCATGGCTGCCTCTTCAAGTGAAGGGTCAAAACCTTCAAGTTTGGATCTTACTACAATGACCACATACGATACACTGAATGTCGTATGTGCCAGTATCAATGTAAGTGCTCCTGTTGGTATTTTAAGCTGTGAAAAGAACATTAAGAGAGCAATGCCCATAACAATTTCAGGTATTATAATGGGAACATACAGCAATCCGTCAAGAACGGTTTTTCCTTTGAACTTGTACTTGTACATTCCCACGGCAGCCAGTGTTCCGATAGCAGTGGAAATCAAGGCGCTTACAAAAGCAACCATCAGGCTGTTTGTCATTGCTGTCACTATAGAGCTGTTATCAAAAAGTTCCATATACCATTTGAAAGTGAATCCCTGCCACATTGCATTGACCTTGGAATCATTAAATGAGAATACTATTAATATGATAATAGGAATATAAATAACAGAATAAATTATAAAAGAATATAAAGATAATAAATTGTGTTTTGATTTCATATTTTTAACCATTACAATACCTCCATGTTTTTATTCTTGTTGAGTATTTTTACATATACTCCAAGCAAAATAAAAGTAAGAGCTATTAACACAATTGAAGCTGCTGAACCAAAAGGCCAATCTCTTGCAGTCAAGAACTGGTTCTTTATAAAGTTGCTTATGAGCATTACTTTGCTGCCGCCCATCAGGTCCGGGATGAAAAACAATCCGAGAGTAGGGATGAACACCAATATGCAGCCTGCAATTATTCCAGGCATAGTCAGCGGAACTGTAATTTTCCAAAATGTCGTCCATGGTCTGGCTCCTAAATCAGAAGCAGCTTCAAGATATCTTTTGTCAAGGCTTTCAATTGAAGCATACAGAGGAAGAACCATAAACGGGAACAAAGTATATGCAAGTCCAAGCACTACAGCACCGTTAGTATAGAGAAATTGTATAGGTTCATTGATCATTCCCAGCTGCATTAAGTACGAGTTTATGATGCCGCTTGTCCTTAAAAGAGTAATCCAGGCGTATGTCCTTATGAGTGAATTTGTCCAAAAAGGTATTACTATAAGCATCAACAAAATGCCTCTAATTCTTTTTGGAGCATTTGCAATGAAATACGCAAACGGATATCCTGCTCCAAGACAAATTATTGTTGTTATCAATGAAAGCCACAGCGATGATAACAGCATTTTAAGGTACAAAGGATTAAATATTCTCATGTAGTTTTCCAATGTAAATTTAAATTCCACACTGCCATAGGTTCCGCGGCTTAGAAATCCTATGGTTATGACAAACATAAGGGGAACAGCTACCAAAATGGAAAGCCATATAACTAATGGCGACAGGGTCCAAAGGGGTCCTTTATTTTTTTTCAGGGTATTTGTCATCATTGCAGAATCACCACCCCGTCATCATAGTTCCACTGCGCAAACATACTTTTGTTTAAGTCACTCATGTTAGCTGTATTGCCTGTCAGTTCATTGATTGTCATTTCATTTCCGTTTGACAATGAAGCAATGGTTTTGTGAACAGAAC
Source organism: Sedimentibacter sp. (assembly GCF_029265225.1). Lineage (GTDB taxonomy): Bacteria > Bacillota > Clostridia > Tissierellales > Sedimentibacteraceae > Sedimentibacter. The sequence goes on along the minus strand of NZ_JAJUJR010000150.1, from coordinate 3,138 downwards.
CTGCATAAATCTTTTCCTTGACTGTAACTTTGATTTTGTTCATGCCTTCTTCAGCTGAAGAGTTAAGCTTCATTTTTTCAGGTCTCACTGCCACATATACATTTTCATTTTTCTTTAATGACATTTTGTCCAGAAGCGGATCAGTTATTGTAATTTCACTTAAGTCATCAATAATAACTTTAACACAATCTTCTGATACATGACTCACTGTCCCTTCAAATAAATTTGTTTCACCGATAAAATCAGCCACAAATTTAGTCTTGGGTCTTTCATATATTTCACTTGGTATGCCTAACTGTTCTACCTTGCCGTTGTTCATTACGGCGATTCTGTCTGACAAGACCAAGGCTTCTTCCTGGTCATGAGTGACATATATAAAGGTTATACCAAGTTTTTGCTGAAGGTGCTTCAGCTCTATTTGCATTTCTTTCCTAAGTTTCATGTCCAAGGCACCCAGAGGTTCATCTAAAAGAAGTACTTTTGGGTTGTTGATAATGGCTCTGGCAATTGCTACCCTTTGTTTTTGCCCGCCGCTTATTTCATTGGGTTTTCTTCCTTCATAACCTTCAAGTCGGACCAACCTCAATGCTTCTTTAACTCTTTTCTTAATTTCTTCCTTTGGCAGTTTTTTTAACTTAAGACCGAAAGCTATATTTTCAAAAATATTCATATGAGGAAAAAGAGCATAACTTTGAAACACAGTGTTAACATCCCTTTCATATGGTTGATTTTGAGAAACATCTTTCCCATTAAGTAGAATTTTACCTCCCGTAGGCTCTTCAAATCCTGCAATCATTCTTAATGTAGTTGTTTTTCCGCAACCACTTGGACCAAGTAAAGTCAGAAATTCACCTTGTTTAGCTTCCAAGTTCAGATTTTCAATAACTCTTTGACCCCCAAAATCCTTCATTACTTTCTCGAGTCTTACCATTTTTTTAAATTATCTTCCTCCTTATAATTAGATCAAAATTCTGAAAAACCGTTCAGATTCTGCAGTTAAGTGCATTTTTTTCAGAATGTTATAATTATAATAGAAGATGTAAGGTTTTACAATAAAAAATTTCAAATTTTTCAATATTTTTTTGCAAAGAAAGTCATGAAATTAACAATACATCTTAGTGTTGTAATTTCAATGTATTTCAGATGCAAAAAAATATAAAAATCTTATAAGCATGTGAGTAGTTTTGTCATGACTGGCTGACCTGAAACAGGTCAGTTTTTTATTTACTGTTATATGCACAATAAAAAAAGCAGCACTATTATTTTACGGTTATAGTGCTGCTAATCATACCCATCCAGCATGTATAGGTTATTGTTCCGGTTTTTGTGGGTGTAAATTCTATAATATTTTCACCGGGTACCAGCTTTTGCTGCTTGCTAAATTCCGGAATAATAATTTCATTGTTGCATCCGTTTAAAGATTCCTTATCGGCTGATATAGTCCATTTCAAGGGTATACCGGCATAGACTGTGATTGGCTGGTATTTCCCCGATTCAAGATTGGTTGTTACTGTTTGATAGCCATCTTTTATAACAGCATTTTTAGAACTGCCATCCTGTTCTATATTAATACCCAATTGTGACAGTAAAGTTTCAGCAATATTGATTCCTGCCAGTGACAATCCGCGTCTTCCCATGACAATACCCAATATGATGACTAACATCGCGCTTATCTTCATCATCTGTTTGGTGAATTTTGAACTCAAAAGCGAACTGAATGCTCCAAAGGCAAACATGAGCGGCACAGTACCCATACCAAATATAAGCATTGATAGGGCACCGGTAAAGAAACTTCCTGTTCCAAGAGCGTAAAGCTGCATAGCCTGCAAAGGACCACATGGCATAAATCCGTTTAGAAGTCCAACAATGAAAGATCCTTTGTTATTTTTTTTATTGTCAATTTTATCAGTCAATGTTTTTGGAAGGCGGGGCATAATTTTTCTTAAAATAGAATTTATACCAAGCATGTTAATTCCCATGACTATCATAAACAAGCCTGCTGCAAGGGAAATTAAAGCCTTGCCCTTTAGAGACACACTGAAAACAGAACCAAGGGCACCAGCTAAGCCTCCTAAAAGTGTGTAAGATGTCACTCTGCCAAGGTTATATAAAAAACCTGGCTTGAGTTTGTTATACATATTGTTTTCACAGCCGCCGCAGCCGGCACATTGGGATAGACTGATACCTCCGCACATGGCAATACAGTGAACTGAAGTGAAAAGACCTGCAATAAAAAGCATTCCAAAGCCCATGCTGCTTGTAACCTGCGGGAAAAAATTAAACCCTACAGTATTGTTTATAATAACATACAAACCTGCAAGTATAATGCCTATGAAGAGGGTGTTCATAGGTGATGACTCCTCTTCAGACACATCATCAGAGATGATTACTTCATATCCGGTTTTTCTTATGGCATCATAAATATCACTTAAATCTATTTTATCAGGAATATAGGAAATATCTGCAGATGCGGAAGCATAGTCCACATCTGCATTCACTATTCCCTCAAGATTTTTTAATGCTTTTTCAATTTTATGTTCACATGCAGTACAAGTGATGCCATCAATTTTTATGATTTTTTGTTCAATTGAATTCTGCATTATTTTAACCACGCTTAATTCTTCCAGTTTGCAAATATACCTTCAGCTTCTACAAAAACATCCTTTGTGATTATAATAGAAGAGTCGGTAACTTCTTTCCACTCATCAAATATAGGAACTGGATTGCATCCGCCTTTGGCTATTTCGATTTCATCCATATCAAATCTGTTGCCGCAGTTCTGACATACAAGCACATCGCCGTCTTGAACATAATATCCCTTTCCTGATGAATAGCAAACCTGGCAGGTATTGAATGCTGTTCTGATTGTTCCGTCTGAAGCCTTAACGGCTAAAACTTCCATGTATGTGTCAAGCTTGTCGTATGAATAGAAAGTTGCATCCTCAGTGACATCAGCAATTGGAATGACAATGTCTCCGTTTTCATTAACCGCTGAAATAGGACCGGCTTTAGGCTGCTCGCTGCTTTTTCCTTCATCACCCTTTGGATTTAAAAGTGTGAATGCTGCTGCAGCTACTACTATAAGAGTAACTGCTCCAAGTATAAAATTGTTATTTTTCTTCTGCTTATTGTTGGCTG
>NZ_JAJUJR010000037.1 GCF_029265225.1 Sedimentibacter sp. | reverse complement strand
TCAACAACTTCAAAATATTCATCAAAGAAATAGCTTATGAATTCAAATATCTGCTGGCAGTACATAAGGTCCTTGCGTGGTTTATCTCCGCTTCTTCCAACATTAAAAAGCTTTATTACCGCTTCCTTGTTTTGTTGAAGCGCATTTGTTATTTCTGTCTTGTGTCCTTTTGCCCAGTCAAGCATGAATTCATAAATATCTTCTGCTGTAAACTTAAGGAGTACATCCTTGCTTATGTTGTTAAGTTTGTCAAGGTCAAACAGCGCTCCGGAATTGCTCATTTTCTCCACTGCAAATTCAAAATTGTCCGTATGGCTGTCAGGATTTTCAATTCTCCACTCTTCGTAGTTGGAATTTAAAATTGTAAGCAGGTATTCCCTAACTGCTGCAGGATGATATCCCAGGTCCATGTAGAATCCAAGTCCAAGTTCCGGGTCTTTTCTCTTTGACAGCTTTCTCTTGGCTCCGTTGTCCATTTTCATCAGGTGTGCTGTATGGCAGTAAACAGGAATATCCCATCCCAATGTTGTAAATATTTCATAATGTATTGGAAGTGTTGAAAGCCACTCTTCTCCTCTTACAACATGTGTAACTCTCATGAGATGGTCGTCAACAACATGGGCAAAATGATATGTAGGTATTCCGTTTGTCTTTAAAATTACTATATCCTGATAATTTTCATGTATTGTTAGATGTCCTCTTATGGCATCATCTATTTCAAATGTTCCTTCTTCAGTACCCATGGACTTAAATCTGACTACAAACTCTTCACCGTTTGCCAGTTTTTCCTGAACTTCTTCAAGGGTAAGATTTCTGTCCTTAGCCCACTTGCCGTAATATCCAGTATTCACATTTTCTTCAGCTTGTTTTTTCCTTGTTTCTTCAAGCTCTTCTTCTGTGCAAAAACATGGGTATGCTCTTCCCTGCTCCACCAGATATTTTGCAACACATTGATAAATCTTTCCGCGGTTGCTCTGGAAGTAAGGTCCGTAGCTGCCTATTTCTCCATTGATGCCTGCTCCTTCGTCAAACTTCAGCCCGAAGTATTCAAGAGATGAAATTATTATTTCAATAGAACCTTCAACCTTTCGCTTTTCATCAGTGTCTTCAATTCTAAGCATGAAGACTCCTTCGCTCTGGTGTGCAAGACGCTCGTCAACAAAAGCTCCGTATAGATTTCCAAGGTGAATGAAGCCTGTGGGACTTGGAGCCAGTCTTGTAACTTTTGCTCCTTCTTTCAGATTTCTTTTGGGAAACACTTCATCTTCATAATATTGTACTGATTCCTTTATATCCGGAAATAACATTTCTGCAAGTTTTTTATAATCCATTTTTTCCTCCGTAACTTATTGGCACTAGTATGTGCTTTTTATATTAAAATAACAAAAGACGGTATTTATTGCATACACCGTCCTCAAACATTTCTGGCAACAACGGGGAGTACCCCTTTCCACCTTGAGAGGGTGGTTGACCAATAATATTCATATTGGCTTTCATAATTATATACTTATTAACATAATTTGTCTACTATTTTTGAACCATCAATGTTTGCAGCAGTGTCCTCCCACATCTCCGGTCTTCATCATCAATATTTCACCGTCTTCTTCAGAAACCTCCTCAAAACCAATGTTTTCAAATAGTTTTTTGCATTGTCTGCCTGACTTTGCATAGGTTTTTTCAGCTCCCATGTCAAAGGCTTTTCTCACAATCATCCTTACTATCAAATCTCCGTAATTTTTACCGCGATGTTCATGAGAAACACAAACCATGTCAGCAAAAAATTTTCCTTCTTTAAAAAGCAATCTTCCCGTACCGGCAGGTACGTTGTCTTCATACACAACAAGGCTGAATGCAAAATCATCATACATATCCGTCATCAGATTCTCATCCATTTTAAGTTCATCACAAAACACATTTTTTCTGAGAATCAGCGCATCGTTTATATTTTCCCTGCCTTGATACCATCTTGTATTTATCATATTGCACCTCTTACATTTTGCATATATTATATCATTGCAAGCTTAAGATGTACATATAATTCAGTTTTATTACAACTATGATACTTATTAATCTGCAAATAAAACAGCGGCTTAGCTGCTCATGTTTATGACAAATTTACTTCGACGTTGTCATTCTGATGGCACGTAAGAATCTCATTTTTTTAATAAAGATGAGATTCTTCACTATCGTTCAGGATGACAGCGTCATGATTTATCAATAATCTGAGCGGCATAGCCGCCTGTGTAAATAACTTGTTTAATAATATTGTTTTAAACTTCCACTCCGCCGTCAACTCTTATAATCTGACCGTCTATGAATGAAGAGTCATCTGAGGCAAGGAAAAGAGCAACTGAAGCTATGTCTTCCGGCTGACCCACCCTTTTCATAGGGCATCCTTCAATCATGCCTTTTAAAACATCAACTCCTCCTATGCTGTCAACCATTGCAGTGTGAATTGCTCCAGGTGCAATAGCGTTGACGCGTATTTCAGGTCCAAGTTCCCATGCCATTGATTTTGTCAAACCGTTCATGGCATGTTTTGAAGATATGTAAGCAGCAAATCCATAATGCGCATTGAATGCAGCAACTGAAGATGTGTTGATTACAACTCCTTTACCCTTTGCCTTCATTATAGGCGCAACCAATTGTGTCAGGTACAATGCTGCAGTCACATTGACATTAAAAACATTGTTCCATTCTTCAAGTGAAACATCCTTCAATGGAGACATGCTCAAAGAACCGGCATTGTTGAACAATATGTCCACTGTCCCGTATGCTTCCATTGTTTTATCAACCAGTATTTTTGCATCTTCAACCTTAGAGGTGTCAACAATAACATACATTGCTTCAAAACCTTCACCTTTAATCTGGTCCACCACTTCTTTAGCTCTTTTTTCATTTCTTCCTGTTACGACAACCTTTGCTCCTTCACGGGCAAACAATACTGCTGTCGCTCTTCCCATTCCGGAAGTCGATCCTGTAACTATGGCAACTTTATCCTTTAACTTCATGTGGCCTCCTGTTTTCATGAGAATTTTTTTGAATTGTACCATTATAGCAATTCATTGTCAATATTTGTTAATAATAGTCATAACACTTATTTTGTATTAATTATTAACAAAAATATAAATAAAATACAGGCTGCTAATTGCAGCCCGAATTTTATTTTTGAACATGTTCGCTGCATAAAGTTGTTATGATGTGCGTTTTTATTTTAACCAGGTTCCATTTTTAAAAGATTATAACAATATTTAAAGTCCGTGACAATGAATAATGTTGATGTTTTTCCCAGTTGTGGTATAATATTAACAGTATCAGCAAAATAAACTGAGGTGATGATTATGACATTAGGTGAAAAGTTAAGAAGCATCAGGAAAGAAAAGGATATGACCAAACAGGAACTTGGCAATGTTTTAAATGTACCTAAAGAAAGAATCAAGCTTTACGAAAGCAACGAAGAAGTACCATCAGATTTTTATTTGTCGGCTTTTGCTCAATATTTCAATATTTCAGTTGAAGAACTGACAGATACTGAATAAATATTATTAAATAATCTTAACATTATTATGGTTGTATTTATAATTCAACTATGTTAAATTAATATCAAATCTAAGCTTAAGGATTTTCTAAGGGCAAGGAAACAAATAAAAATGTTGTCTATGATTATTCCTTGTTATGCAAGGAATATTTTTTGTATCAGGAGGTATTATGGACAAAAGAATCGGCGTCATAGGAATAGTGATTGAAGATTTGTCCCGCATAGCCGAAGTAAATGATATTCTTCACCAGTACGGCAATATCATAATAGGCAGAATGGGCATCCCTTACAAGGAAAGAGGCGTGAATGTAATTTCAATTATCGTAGACGGAACCACAGACGAAATAGGAGCTCTTACCGGCAAGCTTGGAAAAATCAAAGGATTGAGCGTAAAAAGCGCCTTATCCAAAAAATAGGAGGATTTATGAAAAATTCAATGAAAAAATTAAGCTTGTTTTTGGTTTTGGCAATGGTACTGTCCATTTTTGCAGGCTGCAGCAGCAAGACAGCTGCTCCTGAACCACAGAATGCTGCACCGCAGGAACAAGTAAAAGAAGAACCAAAAGAACCGGTAGATGTGACAATAGCAGGCCTCATGGGACCAACATCCATAGGCATGATCAAAATGATTGATGAAAAAGCAATGAACGACGAGCAATACAACGTTGAATACATAGCAGAAAGCGCACCTGATGCACTGAGCGCAAAAATAATAAACGGCGACATTCAGATTTCGTCCGTTCCCATAAACCTTGCAGCTGTTTTGTACAACAAGACAGGCGGAAAAATTCAGGTCATGGCTGTAAACACAGTGGGAAACCTTTATGTGGTCGGAAGCGACAACACTTCATCAGTTGCAGAACTTGAAGGAAAAACCATTGGCATGAGCGCGAAGGGTTCAACACCTGATTATGCCATGAATTATATTTTAAAGCAAAACGGCCTGGAAGGCAAAGTTGAGCTTGATTACAGCGCCGACCACGCAACACTCGCTCAGGCTGTAATTGCTGAAGACACAAAGGTTGCTCTTCTTCCTCAGCCATTTGTTACTCAGACAACAATGAAAAATACAAATGTAAAAATGCTCCTGGATTTAAATGAAGCATGGAAAGAAGCAACAAAAGGTGCCAGCGAGCTTTATACTGGCTGCATAATAGTTAACACTGAATTTGCGGAAAACAACAAGGAATTTGTTGCTGAATTTTTAAAACAATACGAAGAATCAGTAAACTGGGTTTTGGCAAATCAAAAAGACGCATCAGTCCTCGTTGAGAAAAACGGCATCATGCCAAGCGCTGCAATAGTAGAAAAAGCCATTCCTTACTGCGGAATCACATACAGATCGGCTTCTGCAGAAAAAGAAAAATTAAACAGCTTCTACAAGATATTGTTTGATTCAAATCCTGCTTCAGTGGGAGGAAGCATGCCAGATGAAAAGTTCTATTTTGCAGAGTAAGTACAGGAATTTTTTCATAATTGCATTTTGGATAACTGTGTGGGAGATATTATCACTGATAATCAATCAGGAGATTTATCTCCCTTCTCCTGTTGCCACATTTAAATCATTATTTGATTTAATGTCAGATAAAGTTACTTACATAACAATTCTATACAGCACCTACAGGACGCTGACCGGTTTTTTCATTTCTACATTTTGGGGAATAATACTGGGATTTGTATGCGGCATGAACAAGTCAGTTTATAACCTCTTAAATCCTCTGGTGAGCATCATAAGGACCGTGCCGGTAATGAGCATAATAATCATTGCCATCATGTGGTTCAAGGATACAAACGTCCCTGTCTTTGTGGCATTTTTAATGTGCTTTCCAATAATCTGGACTAATACCATTCAGGGAATTGCTTCAGCTGACCACAAACTTCTTCAAATGTGCAAAATTTACAACATTAAAAAAATTCGTGTTATAAAATCAGTTTATTTTTACAGTGCACTCCCTTACATTAAGGCAGGTATGGTATCAGCTCTCGGAATCAGCTGGAAAGTAACTTCTGCCGCTGAGGTTTTAAGCCTCCCCAAGTATTCCATTGGAAGATTTTTGTATGACTCCAAGGTTTACCTTGAAATTCCGGATTTGTTTGCATGGACAATCATCATAATTCTATTAAGCATTTTATTTGAAAAATTGCTGAAAACAATATTTAGAGCAGGAAAACAAAATGATTAAACTTATTGATGTCACCAAAAAATATGATGATATGGTTCTGTTGAAGAATTTCAACATATCATTTGAAGAAAATGAAATAACATGTCTGTTCGGTCCTTCAGGCGTTGGAAAAACAACAATAGCAAACATTGCAGCAAATCTCGTTACGGTTGATGAAGGCGAAGTTATGTGGACAGAAGATGCCGTTTATTCCTATGTGTTCCAGGAACCAAATCTTCTTTCATGGTACAGCGTGTATGACAACATTGACTTTGTCTTAAAGGATGTTTACGATAACAGAAAGCGCAAGGAAGTAATTGAAAGCTATCTGGAAATGGTTGAGCTTTCAGATTACAAAATCTTTAAGCCAAAAGCCTTAAGCGGAGGCATGGCTCAAAGGGTATCCATAGCAAGGGCCTTTGCCTATCCATCAAATGTGCTCATAATGGATGAGCCCTTCAAGGGTCTGGACATGAAATTAAAAAATGACATGATTTCACTGTTTCAGAAGCTTTGGAAAGAAAGCAGGCGAACAGTCATATTCATAACTCATGATGTTGACGAAGCCATAAGCCTATCCGACAAAATTTACTTTATCAAAAACCGTCCGGTGGAAATTAACATGGACATCGACTTAAATAATGAATCTGACCGTGAATCCATAAAAAAAATTTTGCTTACATCTTGAAAATTCAAAAATAAATTTAGCAATATCCCTTCAAAAAACCATATTTTTCTTGACATTTTACAGATTTATATTAACATATAAACAAAAGATTCAAAAACAACTTTGTAACTTAGTCACTGATATATATGAAAATTTTTTATATATTGTGATATAATAAGAAAAAAGATGGAGGATATTATGGAATTCAAATTATCAGATAAAGCAAAAGAAAAAATGCTTGAAATGAAAAGCAACAATGAACCTATAAAATTAAAAATAACAGGTTTTTCCTGATGTGGTGCCGAATTTGGCATTGTTTCGGAGAAACAATCAGAAAATGACAAAGTATACGACGCAGAAGGAATTGAACTTATAGTATCAGATGAACTAGAAGGAGCAATCAAAGGCGCTGACATTGATTATTCAACAAACTTCTTTAAAAAAGGATTTGAAGTAACTCCAAAATTCTCTAGATAGAGAGGCTTATATGGATTTTAAAATAACGGACAGGGCAAAGGAAAAACTGTCTTTAATGAAAGAACAGAATATTCCCATAGTTTTGTACGGAATTCCGGTTGGCTGAAACAGATACAACTATAAAATTGTTTCGGTGAAACAAAAACAAGATGATAAGGTATACAATGTTGACGGCATAGAAATAATTGTACCGGCTGAAGTTGACAGAGCCTTGCAAAGCGCAAAAATAGATTTCGGAGGTTTTTTTACAAAAGATTACATTGTAACTCCGATGTATTCATAATATAAGGTGGCATATGTACAAACTGTGGGCAAGAAAAATAAAATCTAATAAAATGGTTGACTCTTTGGTTGTCAAAAATATGGAAAATATTTCTCCCGATGAAAAAAGAGAAAAATGCCTGAAGGAAGTATGCCAGAAGCTTGATATAAGCGTTCCTGTATGGCTCAAGACACATGACATGGAATTTTCTCAATTTAAGACGGTAACTTTTTTCCCTCATGATTTTATGGATGAGGTTGATTTTGACAAACTTGAAATTGAGCTTATTGACGACGGTACAAACAAAATTTGAGACATATCCGGCAATGCCGGGTTTATTAATAAAAAACTGCCTGAATACCAGGCAGTTTTTTTGTTAATCATACATGTTGTATATTACAACCAAAAGCAGGAAGAACCAAAGAAGTGTATCCATTTCTATTCCGCAGTCGCTCTGGCATACAATACAAACAAGAAGTAAAAAGAAAAACAATAATGAAGAGTCTATTCCGCCACGTGCACCCAATACCGGTGATACCGGAGGAACCGGAGCAACCGGCGGCTTTGGTCTTCTGTCACATTGAATGTTTGTGTTTTCATTTGCTTCAACTATATTTTCAGTCCTGCAATTATCCATATTTATAACCTCCTCAATAATAATGCATTTTGTAATTATTATATTCAGGGGAAAAATATATGTTAAATATTTGATTTAAAAATCATTGTTTTAAAATATATGCATAATATAGAAATTTATTGAAACAATAACATTATATTAATTAAGGAGGATTGCCCATGGACAAATTTGCCTTGGTGTTAGTCATAATAGGAGCCATAAACTGGGGGCTGATAGCATTGTTTCAATTTGATCTGGTTGCTGCCATATTCGGAGGCCAGACAGCTATATTCAGCAGACTGGTTTACGGACTTGTGGGTCTTGCCGGACTTTACTGCATAACTTTATTATTCAGCGAACGAGAAAAAACAGATTAATAAAAAGGCAATCCAATTCGGATTGTCTTTTTATTAATGTACATGTAGCTTAACAAAACAAAAAAATAAGCAGTTTTCCTCTTATTAGACTATTGACAAACCCCGACGCTGTCATCCTGAACGATAGTGAAGGATCTCATCTTTGTTGAAAACATGAGATTCTTCGAGCAAGCTCTCAGAATGACAACGTCCAAATTTATACTTTGTCACCAACCTGATAAGCAGTTTTCTGCTTATTTTTTATTTATTACTTGCTTATTCCCCTGCTATGGCAAGCTTCTTGATTTTCAAAGAAGGAGAGCCTATGTATGCTTCTCCCGGAAGACCAAACTTAAGGTCTGAGCCTGTTTCTTCTATATTTTTAAGGAGTTCAAAGTAATTTCCTGCCACTGTTATCTGTTCAACAGCCTTGGCAATTTTTCCGTCCTTTATTTCATAACCAAGTGCTGCCAGTGAAAAATCTCCTGACACAGAGTTCAGTCCTGAATGAAGTCCCTGAAGTTCCGTAATTAAAATTCCATTGTCCATGGAAGAAATTATTTCTTCAAGAGTTTTTTCTCCCTTTTCTACATAAAGATTTGAAGGAGCTATGCCCACAGATGATTTGTATGAACCCTTGCTAGCATTTCCAGTGGTTTCAACTCCATCTTTTTTTGCTGTCTTCAAATTGTGGAAGTATGTTTTCAAAACACCCTTGTCTACGACTTTCTTATACTTGCTGGCAACACCTTCTCCGTCGAAGGACCTTGATGCCAATCCTCCCTCCATGAAAGGATCATCAACCAGCGTAAACTTTTCGCTTCCTATTTGTTCATTTAATTTTCCTTTCAGCAGGGACAGATTTTTCTGCACATTTTCCGCTGAGAAAATTCCTTCAAATGCTTCCAGCAAATCTGCAGCTGCATTGTTTCTTATTACTACTGGGTAGTCTCCTGACTTCACAGACTTTGCTCCAAGCATGGACAATGCTTCTTTTACAGCTTCTTCTGCTATGTCCTTGGCATTGAATTTTGAAAAATCATTTCCAGTGCGGTATGCCATTCCTGTTTTTATATCTTCGTTTTCTTTTGCAACAACCACAACATATGTGTAGGCAATGTTGCTCTTGTCGTGAAGGTACAGACCCTTTGTGTTTGACATTATGGTTTCTCCGTAACCGTCGCCGTATACACATGTTTCCACTGATTGTATTCTGTTGTCGATTTTAAAAGCCTCTTCTTCAAGCTGCTTTACAAACTTGATTTTTTCAGCTTCTTCCACTTCTTCAAGTTTAGGATTGAATGTGTCGACTTTTTTATATTCCTTTGAACCTTCAAAAATATATTCTTCATCGTCAGAATCTATTACTGTGGCATTTTCTTTTACATTTTTAACAAGCAAATCTATGGAAGATTCATCAACTTTTTCAGTGTATGAATATCCCATTTTACCATTGTACATTCCTCTAAGCCCCAGGCCTTCGCTTTCAGACAGGCTGTAGCCGTCAAGTTCCTTCTGAAATACCTTGAGAGAAAGGCTGCTTCCTGCTGAATAAAAAACTTCCATGTCATTTATGCCTTGTTTTTTTCCTTCAGCAAATATTTTATCTATGAGAATTTTCATATCCATTATTTTTCACCTTCCCTTCCGCCTACGGTTATTTCAGAAACTCTTATCATGGGCTGGCCTACATTTGTTGGAATGCTTCCGCTTACGGAGCCGCACATTCCCTGTCCGTGTGTCATGTTGTTTCCAACCATGTCAATTTTGTTCAGTATGTCAGTTCCCTTACCTATTAGTGTTGCACCTCTTACAGGATCCTTGATTTTTCCGTTTTCCACAATGTATCCTTCCATTACGGCAAAGTTGAATTCACCTGTGCTCGGATTTACACTTCCGCCTCCCATGTATTTTGCATATATGCCTTTTTCGGTGTTGGCGATTATTTCTTCAGGGGATGATTTTCCGTTGTCAATGAATGTGTTGGACATCCTTGAAGTAGGAGCATATCTGTAGGACTGCCTTCTTCCTGAGCCGGTTATGTCCATGTTCATTCTTCTTGCATTTAGTTTGTCAATCATGTATCCCTTCAATATCCCGTTTTCAATCAGCACATTTCTGTGAGAAGGTGTTCCTTCATCATCAATGTTGAATGAACCCCACTCGTTTGGTATTGTTCCATCATCAATTGCTGTAACAAGCGGTGATGCGATCTTTTGACCTACTTTGTCTGAAAATACAGATAAGCCCTTGGCAACAGATGTTGCTTCAAGGCCGTGGCCGCATGCTTCATGGAATATTACTCCGCCGAAGCCGTTGTCTATTATTACAGGCATTTTTCCGCTTGGGCTGTATTTAGCATTTACCATGGTCACGGCAATGCGCGATGCTTCCTTTGCATATTTGTCAACATCAAGATTTTCGAAAAACTCGTAGCCCTTGCTTGCTCCCGGTCCAAAAAATCCTGACTGCATTTCACCATTTTTGCTTGCAACGGATGAAATTGCAAGACGTGTTCGAACACGTTTGTCTTCTTTCCATAAACCTTCTGAATTGGCAACCATTATGTCCTGGTTGTAGTCCATGTAGCTTACTGTAACTTGTGTTATAAGATCATCATAGTTGAATGCTGTATCGTAGGCACGGCGCATGAGCTGAACCTTTCTTGTTTTTTCAATTGTGTTTGGGTCAATATGTATTACATTTATATTTTCATTTTGTGTCATGTTCAAACTTAATGCCGTAGTGCCCTGTTTTCCTTCTATGGCTGCTGCTGCTTTTTTTGCTGTTGATATTAAAGAATCTCTGTCAGATTTGTTTGTGTATGCATAAACGCTGTTAAATCCCTTGAATATGCGGATGCCAACGCCGTAATCTCTTCCTGTCATAGTGCTTTCAACTTTTCCGCCAATCATTACAATTCCGTTGTTTGTCCTGTCTTCAACATATACTTCTGCAAAATCGCCGCCGGTTGTCAAAGCAGCATTCAGTGTATCTTCAATTACCTGTTTGTTTAGCACATAATCACTCCTATCATTTTATAGTACCTAAATATTTTACCATAATTTCCTTAAAGTATTAATAATTTTTTTCCGCAAAAAAAGACTCTTGCTATTTCAAGAGTCTTTTCATTTAAGTTCTAATTCTCATTCCATCATATCTTTAATCAGGTTGTAAATCATCTTGTAACCTCTTGTTGTCGGATGATACACAAAATCTGATTCTGCATCGTGCACAAGTGGTTTATTTGTATTGTTGTACTGATTGAACTCACCGTAGACTTCAATATATTCATAGTTTAAGGCTGCCGCCGAGTTTCTGATTATTGAGTTCACACCGGGCATCATTCCATATCCTTCAAATATCACGTCAGTAACTTTTTCAAGATCAGAACCTATAAACGGATTGTACACCGTGTTTACATAAATTTCAGCAGTTGGATTTATCAATCTCAATAACTGCATTACACCCATACCATCAGCATTGCTGATATCAGCTGTGAAAGCAGTCAGGTTGTTTCCGAATTGCATTACCGCACTCTGCAGTGCTGCCTGTTGTTCCAGAGAAATTGAAGTGCTTGAAATTGTCAGGCCTGAACCTGCCGCTGCAGCAAGAATATCATTCCCTCCGATGCTCAAAGTGATAATATGAGATTCTTTCAACTGATCATACATTCCATTTTTAAACAAATATGCTGCCTTAAGTATATTTC
>NZ_JAJUJR010000447.1 GCF_029265225.1 Sedimentibacter sp. | reverse complement strand
ATGTCACAGCCGCGAAGGAGTGCTGCATAGTATGCAAGGTATTGTGCCGGGATAATTGTTGCCAGTGGTGAAAGCAGTTCATTTACATCGTCTATTACTATTTCGTCTGTTTCCTGGCTCAGTTTTCTCATTGATATTACAAGAGTCGCTGCTCCTCTTGCCTTAACTTCTTTAATGTTGCTTCTTGTGTTAAGGTTGATGTTCTCCTGTGTAATAACTGCCACAACAGGAGTGTTGTGTTCAATGAGAGCAATTGTTCCGTGCTTTAATTCTCCAGCTGCAAATCCTTCTGTCTGAATGTAGGAAATTTCCTTGAGTTTCAATGAAGCTTCCAGACAAACAAAGTAATCCATGCTTCTTCCTATATAGAAGCAGTTTCTGCTGTCTTTAAGATATTTCTCTGCCAGCAATTTATAATTGTCCTTGTCATCGCAAAGTGTTTCCATTGAATATGCAATTTTACTGAGTTCCTTGAAAATGTTGATATCAATTTTGTTTTCAACCAATGCAGCAAGTATTGCCAGAACAGCAATTTGTGCTGTATAAGCCTTTGTTGAAGCAACTGCTATTTCCGGTCCTGCGTATAATAGAAGCGTGTTGTCTGATTCTCTTGACAATGTTGATCCTTTTACGTTTGTAAGTGTAAGAGTTTTGTAACCCATTTGTTTTACCTTGACTAATACTGCCCTGCAGTCTGCTGTTTCGCCGCTTTGTGAAATGAACATGAAAAGCGGTTTTTCAGATAACAGCGGCATGTTGTAGATAAACTCGCTTGCAATTACAACTTCAGTTGGTTTTCCAGCTATTTTTTCAAAGAACTGCTTTCCAATAAGTCCTGCATGGTAACTTGTTCCGCATGCTATGATGTAAAGTTTGTCGCAGTTTCTTACGTCTTCAAGTATTTCAGGCTGGACGTTCATGTTTCCATTTTCATCTGAATATTCTGACATTATTTTTCTGATCACAAAAGGCTGTTCTTCTATTTCTTTCATCATGTAATGAGGGTATGTTCCCTTTTCTGTGTCTGATGCATCTATGTCTGCCTTGTAAGGCTCTCTTGTGACTTTGTTGCCGTAAATTGTGTATATTTCAATTGAATCTTTTGTAATTTTCAAAAATTCCTTGTCTTCAATTTCATAAAACAAGTTAGTATGATTTATCATGGCCATGGCATCGCTGCCCAGCATGTTGAACCCTTCGCCTTTTCCTGCCAGCAGAGGTGTCTTGTTCTTTGCGGCATACAATGTGTTCATGTCTTCGCCGTCAAGAATTGCAAGAGCATATGAACCTTTAAGTTCGCTCATTGTATGCCTTATGGCAAGTTCAACTGCTTCGCCGTCCTTAACAAATTTTTCAATAAGCTGCACAATTACTTCAGTGTCTGTGTCGCTTGTAAATTTCGTGTCTTTTAAATATTTTTGTCTTAATTCAACTTCATTTTCAATTATTCCGTTGTGTACCAGAGTAAAGCGTTTTGTGCTGCTCTGATGAGGGTGAGAGTTTATCTGGTTTGGCACTCCGTGTGTAGCCCATCTTGTGTGACCGATTCCAAGCATTCCTGTAACCTTGTTGTCCAGGCATTCTCTCAATTTTGCTATTCTGCCTTTTTCCTTGCATATATAGACATTGTTGTCATGGGCAATTGCAATACCTGCTGAGTCATAACCCCTGTATTCCAATTTTTCCAGTCCGCCTAATATTATTTCCTTCACATCTTCATATCCGATATAACCTACTATTCCACACATATCAATTCTCCATTCTTTTTTT
>NZ_JAJUJR010000208.1 GCF_029265225.1 Sedimentibacter sp. | reverse complement strand
TCATCATGAATTATCCGTAGAACTTAATAGTATTTTGTAGTAATTAATAAAATATGGTAAAAACAGAAATATATACTAATTTTTAATGTTGTGTTAAAATTTATACATATCAAAAGAAGGGTGGTGTAACATGGGAAACAAAAATTTATTGGCTAAAGTAATAACAGGTATAATGGTATTCTCTCTTTTGACATCATTTACGGTTTTGGGGGAAGAAGACGGAAATTATCAGAATTGGGACATACAGAGGTATGGTGACCGGGTTGATGTGGATGCGAAGCTAAACAGTCTTTCAAAGGATGAAGCCTTCCTGAAACAAGCAGAAATTAAAATTAAGGAACAAGCAAGAAAATTGAAATTCAACGTGCCGTCTGAAACCAAAAACACAGAGCCATCAAAAAAAGTATCAAACGGTAAAGGGGCAACAGCTGTTCCGGATGAATCTTCAACGATTACTGAAACAACCGGCAGCAGTTACGTTGTTGGAGAAACAAAAAAATTTTTAAACTATGAACTAAGCTTTAAGGAATTTACACTTCGAAGCATTGGCGACAATGTTGAAATATGGGTTGCAAATGATTTGTCGTTTCCATCAGGGGACCCGCGTCCGGCACATGTAGTAACACAGGAACAGATAGAAAAGCTAAGAGCTGAATTTGACAGCAATATTTATCCTAAATGCACGGAGTTTTTCGGTATGCCTGATCAGCTTGACGGTTCAAATTCACTGTTAGTTTCTGGTGGATATGTTCCGGAAGGTTACTACGACGGTGACAAAATAATCATATTGGTTGATAACATAATTGATGAAAATTATAATGATCCAACGTATCCGTTTTTTGTAGCCGGCTTTTTCTGGCAGACAATTGAAAATTACATTGGCAGAAATATAATAACAATTGATACAAATAGTTGGGAAACAAGGTTAGAGTCAACATTTTTTCCAACAACAATTCATGAACTGCAGCATTTGATTCATTCTGATAATGACGGAGCAGAGGAATCGTGGATTAATGAAGGAATGTCTACTTTCTCTGAATTTCTTGGGGGTTATGGGCATGATGCAGGTTCCATAAATTTCTTCCTTGATCATCCGGAAAATTCTTTAGTATATTGGGATGACCACTATTCAGCTACAACCGGACCTGAAACAATTGCTGATTATGGACAGGTATATTTGTTCACTTTGTACATGAATGATAAATTCGGAAGTGAATTTATACATGATTTGGCAGTGAATGAGAATCAGGGAATCAACAGCATAAATGAAGTACTTGACGCTCATGGTTATAGAATGGACTTCACCGAACTGTACAATAATTTTATAACTGCATTGGTTTTAGATTACAGCAAGACAGGCAGTAAATTATATGATATTGACAGCATAGACCTACGAGGACTTGAAGTTGATGATGACGGCACAAAACGCAACATGACAGTAAACTTTGAAAATGCTTTATTATATGAAAAGGAAGGCGTTCCTGCATGGGGAGGAGATTTCAAATCTCTGGATTTTCAAGAAAAAATAAGAACAATATGTTTTGATGGTGTGGATTTCCTGCCGGTTCCATGGGTTTTGACAGATGATCCATTGAATCCAGGCAATACAGTGTTGTGGGGAAATAAAGGTGACGAAGCTGACAATGCTTTGATTTTTGAGGCAGATTTATCTGGCATCACTGAAGCTAATCTTGAATTTGACAATTATATACAGATAGAAGAACAATGGGACTTTGGGGTCGTGCAAGTTTCTACAGACGGGGGAATGACATGGATGAGTCTTTCTAATGAAAATACCAGAAGCGACCTGGTTGCAGAAGGATATCCAAAAATTCTTCAAAACCTGCCTGGTTTTACAGGCTATTATGACAGCTGGCAGAGAGAAAAATTTGACTTGTCATCATACACAGGTCAAAGAGTCTTGATATCTTTCAGGTATTTAACAGACTGGGGATACAATGACCCAGGATGGTATATTGACAACATCGAGATTCCTGAAATCAGTTATTATAATGACTGCGGTTCCACAAGCAATTTCATGTCCATAAATGAGATACTTGGGCAATATGTCGACTATACAGTAACATTCATTAATGAAAGAAAAGCTGAAACAACAAAAGGACCACAGCTATATTACAATGTTATTACTGTTGAACCATTTAATGTAACAGAAGAAGATGCATTGATTTTAAGACAGCTGTTTCATGACGGGAACAATTATATGATAACAACTTATGCAGCTCCTGCCGGCCATAAGAATCCTGTTGATTTTACTTATGAAGTTAATCTGAAGGAAACTGATATTGATAAAGAGCAAGATTAACTAGAATAAATCATCAAATAAATAAGCAGCGCCTGAATATCTTAAACTAGATACCAGGCGCTACTTATTTTCTTGGATACCCATTCAATACCTCTCGGTAAAGATTCAACATTCATATTACTTAATTGCTACCCTACCAATATCTTTACTCTTGTTTGGTTTAGCCGCTTTATTTAATCTAACTGTTAACGGGTTAGACCACGATTTAACCGAAACAACTGGTAATTGTATTGACTTGTTAGAATTATAGTAACTGATGTTGTATGCTATTTATACCCGACAATTTTAGCTTTAAACATAAATTTATAAAAATTTTAAAATTTTTTATATTAAATTTTCGCAGCTGTCTATTAACTGTTTAATGAAAAGCTGAACCTGCGGAAGCTCATAATATGAATTTTTATATAAAACATAGGTGCTTCTTTCAAAAGGTGTTCCATCTTTAAAATAAAGTTTTTCCGTGTGACCTTCAAAGCTATCCAGACAAATTTGGGGAAGAATGCACCAGCCAATACCGTTACGTACCATTTGCATGCAGCATATGAGATTATCCAGACAAATTTTTGAAGTGTTGCCTGGAAGGTTATTTTCTTCGAGCCATTTGTGGAGCTCTAAACTCAATCTTGCATCGGTGCTTCGGTTTATATATGGATAGGAGTCAAGTGTCTTATCTTTATTTTCTTCGCTGCAGACCAGCAGCATGGGTTCTTTAAACAAGAGCTTTTTTCCTTCATCCCATCTGAAATCTCCGCGAACAATGGCAATTGATATTTCATCCTTCAGCAACATCTTGTATAAATTTTTGCTTTGGTCTGTTGTAATATTAATATTAACCAATGGGTATAGATGAGTATATTCCTTCAAGACACCAGGCAATTTGTAATGAGAAAAATTAACTGAACATCCCATATTCAGCGTTCCTCCTATGAAACCTTGATTAATATTTACATAATTTTTCATTTCAACAGAAGCTTTATAGATTGTCTTTATGTAGGAAATAATACTTTCACCAATGGGCGTAAATATAACTCCTTTTTTAGAACGCACCAGCAAATTACAATTTAACTCTGATTCCATTTTTATTAATCTTTTTGTTAAAGCAGGCTGAGATAAGAACAGCTTTTGCGAAACTTTAGTAATATTTTTTGCTTCATATAATTCAAGAAGAATTTCATAGTCTTTTTCATCCATTTTAAAACTCCTAACGATAACCTTTGGTTATGAATGCTGATGAAATTATACTATTTTACATTATATTAAGCAACAGATAAAATTAATGAGTAAGTATTGTTTAACAGAAGCTTGACTGATTTTTATAAACAATAAATATTATTTTGATACGCAGCAGTAGACATGAAGAAAACACAAGGAACGTAATTGACCTTGTGTTTTTTGTATTTGTTCTTGAACTCTTGCTGAATTTATTTCATATAAAATGGCTCTGGACTGCGATTTGATTGGCAACATATTTTCCAGAATACAATGCACCCTGCATCCATCCAGGTTTTACAGAAACATGGTCTCCTGCAAAAAATACTCTGTTTTCATATTCCGGTAACAGCATGTTGTACAGGAAATTTACTTTTTGTCCGGGGTACGCCACTGCAAAAGCTCCCCTGAACCACTGTTCTGCATTCCATTGCACAGTCTTGTAACTGTCTATTAATGTATTTAAATATCCCTCTGGCAGGCCATGAACCTTTTCTACATTTTGATTTATTGTTTCAAGTTTTCTGTTAATATTCTGACCGCCGATTCTTGTAGCATCCTGACCTAAGTTATAGGATGCTATCAATACTCCCGGGGAATCTGCAGAACATGACCCTTCATTCAGGCACCTTATGTGATCAGGCGGGTAAACAACTGACTGAATGGGAAGATCCGTAAAAGATATTCCACCGTTGATGTTGCCGTAAGGAGCATTTTCTTCCCAGAATCTTTTCTTGCATAAGAACGCCGTTTTATGAGCATCAATATAATTAAGTTCTCTGATTGACTGCATTTTTAATTCGCTGAAATATGGTAAAAGTTCAAATTCCCGCAATACAGAAAAAGGCACAGCGCATATTACAAAATCAAAAGTATCCATCATTTGCACTTTATATGGATCATCATACTTTATATTTACTCTTCTGTCATCTTGAGATTTTGAAATGCCGTTTACTGCATGACCTAATTTTATTTCGATGCTACCTAAGGTACCTGGATCATGAGCAAATTCTGCAGGACTAGGACTGTTGAGAGAATTAAGGAATGCCAAAGGAAGATTGACCATGCCGCCTCTTATTCTGTAAGTATTTAAAAAATCGAGAGAGTATACGCTGCTC
>NZ_JAJUJR010000467.1 GCF_029265225.1 Sedimentibacter sp. | reverse complement strand
TAAAGCTCTTCAAAAATGCATCGATGCTGCAGCTGAACAGCTTTATGACAGATATGTGTTCCAGTGCACAGCTGTCAAAAAACAGTTCCCAATGCTCATGTCTGGCATGTGGTTAGGAAGTGAAAATCTGAAATCCGATGATAGCATTGAAAGTGTATTGAAGCACGGTACGTTGGGAATTGGTTTCATAGGTCTTGCTGAAGCACTGATTGCCCTGACCGGACATCACCACGGTGAAGATGATAAATCTCAGGAACTTGGTATTGAAATAATCAGGTTCATGAATTCTAAAATCAAGGAAAAATCAGATTATTATGACCTTAATTACAGCCTTCTTGCCACTCCGGCAGAAGGATTAAGCGGAAGATTCATAAAAAAAGACAGAAAACAGTTTGGCTCAATACCATCAATAACTGACAAGGAATATTACACAAACAGTTCACACGTTCCGGTATGGTTCAAGTGCTCAATTGAAGAAAAGGCAAGAATTGAAGCTCCTTATCACGAATATGAAAAGGGAGGCCACATATTTTATGTGGAGCTTGACGGAGATGCAACCCACAATCCTGCATCTGTAATGCAGACAGTGGATTTGATGGACAAGTACAACATTGGCTACGGTTCTGTAAATCATACAAGAAACCGCTGCATGGACTGCGGATATGAAGATGCCACGGAAAATCTTACTGAATGTCCGGAGTGCAAAGGAACAAACATAGACACCATACAGCGTATAACAGGATACCTGGTTGGAGGAACCGACAGCTGGAATGCAGCGAAAAAAGCTGAACTGAAAGACAGGGTGAAACACAGTTGCTAGAATATTCAATTTATGTTGCCGGCATTACAGAAAACACAATTGTAGACGGTGAAGGATTCAGAACAAGCCTTTACGTAAGCGGCTGCGACATAAGGTGTCCAGACTGCCACAACAAAAATTACTGGGACATTCAGTCAGGACAGGAAATGAGCATAGATGAAGTTTATGATAAAATCACTCCTTTTTTCACAGACATAACATTTATAGGCGGTGAACCAATGCTTCAGGCAGCAGCTCTTTGTAAGCTAGCCGAAAAAATCAAGATGTACACGAAAAAGACAATCTGGATTTATTCCGGGCACACATACGAAGAAATTATTCATAATGAAAAATATCTAAAACTCTTGAAATTATGTGATGTCCTGGTGGATGGTCCCTTTGACATGAATTATTTTCAAAATAACTTAAAGTTCAAGGGATCATCAAATCAAAGAATCATAGATGTAAAAAAATCTCTTGAAGCTGGACAAATTATATTGTGGCAGGATGAATTCGATTTGTTATAAAAAAGTTGCTCCGCAACTCCGCTAGGGGGACCTATGTCCCCCTTCGGCGTTAAAACGCATACGCGTTTTAACTGAACACCTCCCTTGACGGCAAGGACGTCCCGTCCTTTGCAATCCTCGTTTTTAAATTATAGGAAAGAGAAATTTCCTATAATTTAAAAAAATACGCCTAGGCGTAT
>NZ_JAJUJR010000005.1 GCF_029265225.1 Sedimentibacter sp. | reverse complement strand
TATGCGCAGGAACTGATCAACGTCGGGATGAATTTCAAGTCCTATGTCTTCGCCCACATTTATGCTCATGAGAGTAAGCTGCATGTGTTCACCGGTCCATAAGGCAGTACGGAAATTATTGTTACCAACAGTAATTTCCTCAATATCAACCACAAATGGTTCAGGTCCGTAATCCTTCATCTCTTTTTCATTCTTTGCATAACGGGTTTTATTGTTCCTTATATTATATTTTTCGTAAACATCTGGAATATGCTGATTGAAATAATTTGAATTTATTGGTGATGTATCATTGCCGTAAGAATTCGGATAAGCATTGTAAGCTGCAAACATAATGTCTGGGTTTAAAAATGGTATATTTGTGAAATCTTGATTGTTGTACATATATTTCTTCCTTTCATACAATATAATATATCATATGACTGATTTGACAGAATGTGTCGTATTAATGCTGAAAGTGAAGGGGGCTGGGGCTATAAATTTCATAATAAAAGCTGCTTTGTAAGCAGCTCAGATGATTTATTTTGCAGTTAAAACTTCAGGAACATGGGATAAGAATCGTTTTGCTGTTATGAGCACAGTTACAAATATTATACTTGCTGCTAATACCCATATTATCGGTATTGAAACGTATTTTATTATTATGCTGTAAAGAAGTGATCCTGTCAGTCCGCCAATCTGTAATATGAAAGAATAAACCGATAATACACTGGCTCTTATTTCGCTTGGCACTTCGCCGTTAAGTATTGCTCCTTCAGGAACATTAGCCATTCCAAACATCAGATAAATTACCGAATAAAAACCAATGAAAGGATACACATGTGTCTGTAAAGCGGTAAGAACTAGAAACACCGAAATCAGAAGCCTCATCGTCAAATACAATTTTTTTGAATTTAATTTGTATTTTTTAATAAACTTATTTGAAACAATGCTTCCTAAAGTTGCAGCGGCCAGGTACAGAAAAGCCATAACACCCAGAAGTCCCATTAGATCATCGCTGGGAAGAAGTGAAATAAAATGGGGCTGCCAGTAAGTTTCAAGGGAGCTCAGAAAAAATCCTGTAGCAAAAACAGAAATAAAAATGCATACAACCGTTGTGTTTTTCATTACCAGAGAAGAGCTGTTTTTTACATGCTGTTTGATTGAAATACGCTCTTTGTTTTCAGGTCTTTTAGTTTCATCTATAAAAATCATGGCTATGGCAGAAACCAGCACGGATAAAGCAATTCTGACAATCAGGTTTAAGTCGTACATGCCTAAGGCAGGGAAGTGTTGAGCAGTTATTTCCGGAAAGAATCCTCCTGAAACAGCACCTGCTGAAAGGCCGAGAGCCTCAAGCACTGAAAGTCTTGAAGTAATGTTGTGTAGATGGTTTTTTCCGTTATTTTCTATGTAGTAGTCTATAAATAACGCATCAAAGGAACCTGAAGCAAGTGCTTTGCTGATACCATAAAATACAATTCCAAGACACATAAACCCAAACCCATTTCCAAACAAAATTATTATAAAACCTATGGTTGAAATGACCAGTGAAAGACAGAAGGTTTTTTTCCTTCCAAATACATCTGCCATGATTCCAGTAGGAAGTTCGAGAACAACTACCGTAAATGCATAAAGCCCTAAAATAATTGACAGGTTGCTTAAGGATGCACCCTTGTCAATCAGCAGAAGACTTAGCACAGGAATCAAAAGTCCTGACAAATAAAAATACAGGAAGTATAAAACCGAATAAATTTTTAATTTCATAATAATTCCTCTCTACTTATAAAACATATTATGTTGCATGATAACGTTACCCATTAATCAATTATAATATTAAACATGCTTTGCAGTCAAGAAAAATGAAGCAAAATAAAAAGTTGCTCCGCAACTCCGCTAGGGGGACCTATGTCCCCCTTCGGCGTAAAAACGCATACGCGTTTTAGACTCCGCACCCCCCTTAAGGTTAAGGGCGTCCCGCCCTTTGGAATCCTCGTTTTTTAATACTAGGAAAGAGAACTTTCCTAGTATTAAAAAAGCCGCATCTTTTAAAATGCGGCTTTGCTTATTGATTTACTTATGAAGTATTGGTGATATTCTTTTATATATTAGCAGTACGGCTGCAGACACTACAATTCCCTTAAATATGTTGAAAGGAACAACTGCGTACATTACAAATGTTTTTAAATCTGTAATTGCCGGATTAAGAGCTTTTCCCATGTCTATAAAAGCCTGAACGGGAGCTCCGTAAACTTTTGAGTAAACAGGGAGAAGCAGGTAATAATTCATGAATGCTCCTGCAACTGCCATTGCCAATGTTCCTGCTATAAAGCCTATGATTGCTGTTTTATAAGATTTGTTGTGCTTGTAGATAAAACCTGCAGGAATAACCAATGAGCATCCTATAATAAAGTTTGCAAGTTCGCCAACGCCGCCTGTATCTGTTCCGTTTAAAACAAAGTTTATCAATATTTTTACCAGTTCAATTGCAGCTCCGGCAGCAGGTCCTAAAGCAAATGCTCCTAAAAGAACAGGAACCTCACTGAAATCCAATTGATAAAAATTAGGGGCGAACCACAGCGGGAAGTCAAACAACATTAATACTGTTGCCACTGCTGATAATACACCTACTTTTGCTATTACTTTAGCACTTCCTCTTTGATTTACTGAAATTTCACTTTTCATATTTTCCTCCTTGTGCCATGCACCATATAAAGATTGTCAGAGGCATATAAAAAACCTCTGAAATCTTCAGAGGCCTAAATGTCGATAGTAATTTGCTCACAAAATGCAAGTAATCTCTCCTACCATCCAGACTATACTGTCGGTCTTGGAATTTCACCAAGTCAACCTTTCGGCTCGCGGACTTTACCGCCGGTCGGGAATTTAACCCTGCCCTGAAGATATTTACAAAGCAATTATACCATTTATTTTCTATTTGTAAACACTTTTTGTAAAAATAATTTAATTTTTTTACAGAGAGTGAATTTAGTCCTGACTCGTTATATAAATTTATATATACATTTTATCATAAATTCAATTAAGCATAATATTATAGATTAAGAGGACAAGGATGGAGATGAAAATGAACAGCATTATAAAATTATTGGGAAACAACGTAAGAAACATAGTGTCCAAGCAGTCTGAGCTCATTGAAAGGGAAGCGGTGGAAATAAGGCTGCGGGTCAACAGCCCTGTGTTTATAAAATTTGTCAAAAGGGAAACTTTTATGGACAATGACATGGTGCTCAGCAAAAAAGACATTGATGAAACAATTTCTATCGTTACAAAAAACTCGATTCATGCATATGAAAAAGAAATAAGAAACGGATACATTACAGTGGAAGGGGGACACAGAATTGGTCTTGGAGGCGACTGCATCTATGAAGGTGATTTATTCAAGGGTTTTAAAAACATAACAAGTCTTAATATAAGAATTGCAAGGGAGTTTCCCGGATGTTCAAAAAATTTTCTAAAGTTTTTCGTCAGCACAAAACAAAGCATTTATAATACATTGATCATAGGTCCTCCCATGTCTGGTAAGACAACATTCATAAGGGATGTGGCTGCTAATTTAAGCGATGGATTCACAAATCCCTATTTTGAAGGCTGCGACATATCAGTCATTGACGAAAGGGGAGAAATATCCTCTGTATTCGGAGGCGTTCCTCAAATGTATGTGGGAAAAAGGTGTGATGTTTTATCCTACTGTATGAAAAGAGAAGGCTTCTTTATGAGCATAAGGTCTCTTTCTCCAAAAGCAATAATATCAGACGAACTTGGATCCATGGATGATTTTGAAACAGTGCAGTATGCACTGAAAAGCGGTGTCAATATAATAACTACGGCCCATGGCTTCAGTCTTGATGATGTGAAAAGAAACATTTATATGAAGTCAATAATAGAAAACAATTTTTTTGACAGAGCAGTGGTATTAAAAAGTTCAAATAAACCCACTGCCGTAAAAGAAATTTACGATTTGCAGAGAAGTAAGGTGATATACAATGATGTGGGCTAAAATGACTGTATTTGTTCTCACAATAGTATCGGTTAAATTCATATTCAAGTATATAAACGACTCCGGTGATAAGATTATTGACAGTATGAAGGAGCTGACGGAGTTTACCGAATATTTAAGGGTTTATTCCTGCCACATGAAGATGTCTATTCATGAAATATACCTTCAATATGATTTTAAAAGCAATGAAATAAAGAAGGTTTGCGAAAAAATGATTCATGAGCTTGAAGACAAAAAAAGCAGGAAAGATTATCTGGAAGCAATTAATAATATTTTAATGACTCCTGATGATTTCAACAGATACTTTGTAGATATAGTAGATTTTTACGGGAGCACATATTCAGATATTCTTGATAAGAAACTTTTATATACAGTCAATGAAATGGAGAATTCAATGAAAAAATACGAAATGTCAAACAGTGAGAAGAAAAATCTTAACAACAGGATTTCATTGCTTATGGGATGCCTGACTGCTGTAATTTTGATTTAGGAGGGAGCTATGGATGTAGATTTGATTTTTAAAGTTGGTGCTATTGGCATCGTTGTTGCAGTATTTAATCAGATTTTGGCTAAAACCGGAAGGGATGAACAAGCAATGTTTGTGACGCTGGCAGGCGTCATAGTGGTAATGACTCTCATAGTTGGAATGATGAATGATTTGTTCATGGAGGTTAAATCAGTATTCAACTTGTATTGATGAAAATGATATGTTGCTTGCTAAAATAATATTTATTGCTGTTATAACAGTAATATTGAGCATTACCATTTCAAAGTTCAATCCGGAATTCAAAGTCTACATCACTGCAATATTCGGTATACTCGTGGTTTACATCCTGTTTCGGGAACTGAGAACCTATGTCATGGAGATTGTAAATCTGTTTGTAAGGTATGACATAAAGACCGAATATTTCAGCACCATATTGAAAATTGTCGGAATAGCTTATATATGCGATTTCATATCACTTTTGTGCAAGGATTTAAGTTATGAATCAGTTGGTAAGAAAGTTGAAATTGCAGGTAAAATAATCATACTGATCTATTCTGTCGATGTTATAAAGACTTTCCTTGATCAAATACTGCTTCTTGTTAACGGGTGATGAAATGAAAAAAAAAATTATAGTGGTTTTAATTCTGCTTTTGATTATGTGCTGCACAAAGACAGCATATGCAAGTACCCTTGATGAGGCGCTTGAAAAGGTTCCGGTCGATGACCTTGAGGAGTATATAAACAGCGGAAGCTCTTACTTTAAAGACAACAACATAGAAATAAAGGATCTCATACAAAAGGCTTTCAAGGGGGAGCTTGACATAAGCCTGAAGGATTACATCAGGTACGAACTGGAAAACAAACAGGATTTTTACAGAGATTTGTTAAAAACAGGAATGAACGTAATAGCAATCTGCATGCTTCTTACCATAATAAAGTATTTTGCAGATGAAATAAACAACCAAAGCGTTTCAGACATTGTAGTTTTATTTTCCGTAATAATAATTTTCACAATAATACTGAAGGATGTTCTGACCATAAAGGACATGCTTAAAAGCGACTTTGCAAGCTTCAAGACAATTACGGAAGAAATAAACGCCGTGTTCATGGCTGCAATGCTGACATTCGGTAAACTAAGCATGCTGCAGTTCTTTCAGACATCCCTTAATTATGTCATTGGAATAACAACACAGTTTGTATACAGCTTTACGGACATAATGACGATTGTGATGATTGCGGTAATTCTTATAAACAACATGAGCAAACTCATTAACATGAAGCTTCTTTACGGGGCGCTTAAAAAGGGTACGCTCTTAATTTTATCCGGCTATATGATTATTGTTGTCATAAATTTTTCTGTACAAGGATATATATTATATAAAACGGATAATATTTTTATAAGTTCCATAAAAGCACTGTCACCATCGGCTGTGCCGGTAATAGGAAGCGCAGTGACAAACTTTTTCGGTGTGTTTTTAAAAAGCATATTGATGATAAAGGATGTGCTTGGGGTAATAGTGATTGTTTTTCTCCTGTCGGCCTTCGGAGGATCTCTGGTAAAAATAGTGCTTGCATTAGTTTTATACAAGGCAGTTGGAGTACTTACGGAGCCATTCAATGAAAATATATCCAAGCTTATTTATGAGATGGCAGACTTGTTTTATATTTATCTCATATGCCTTATCACTCCCATAATCATCGTGACTGTGTATTATTCCATTTTGTTAAACTATATGAATAACATATTCGGGTAGACTATGAAAAGTACAATTGTAAACATACTCATATTAATATTGATGTTCAACCTTATCATGATAATATTTCCTGAAGGCAAGACTCAAAAATTTTGCCGAATATCTTTAAAACTTTTTATCATGATTTATATACTGGACAATATATTTCTTAATGGAAGCATTAATTTAAACTTATTGGATATGCCTGAAATTTCTTCAGATTACCAGAGGGAGATGAGCATACAAAACATCGACCCGGAATTCATAGAGAAATTGAATCAGGATTATTATGAAGGAGAAGAAGTGATTAAAAACATTGAGCTGAATTTTACAGGAAACATGGATATTGACGTCCTGGTAACAACCAAAGGGCTTATGAGCGCAGACAAAACTAAAATCATAAAAAAAGACATAGCTGAAGTATTTAAAATCAGTTCAGATAATATAAGAGTTACATCAGGAGGAACCTATGAATAATTTTATTAAAATGTTTAAAGACAACAAAAATCTTAAATATGCTGTAAACATATTTATACTGCTTGTTATCATTTCTCTGATACTTAATTTTGACACCACGAAAATAACAGGTACTTTCTCCGATGCAAAACCAGTTTATCAGAACACTCAGGAAGACTTAACAGACAGCTATGTACAATCATTAGAAAAGAGGTTGGAAGAAATACTGGGAAAAATAGAAAATATGGAAAGCGTCGATGTCATGATATACACAAAGAATACTCCGGAAATGGAGCCTGTTTATGATGAAAACATAAGCAATGAAACAAATATTGAAGTGAACAGCGACGGAACAAGAAGAGAGGTGAAAAGTGAAACCAGACAAAGTCAAGTTGTTCTGGGAGACAACAACCAAGTAGTGGAAAAAACTTATCAATACCCTGAAATCTCAGGAGTTTTAGTAGTTGCAGATTATAAAGGAAGTAAAGATATTTATGCTGTTCTGGCTGACAGCGTAAAAACTTTATTAGATATCAAATTAAATGATATTGAAATAATTTTATCAGAAATGAACTAAGGGGGTAATTATGATTATGAAAAAGGAAACACTGGTTTTTATAACTTCTTTGGCAATAATATTTATTATTGGCTATGTGAATTTGACAATGTCTCCGAAGGATACTTTTGATGCTGATGATTACGCACAGGTTGTAGCACCTGGCGAATCAGACACGCTGGAAGAAGATATTGCTGAATTTGTAGAAGGCGAAGAAAATGCTGCAGGTGAAGATGTTGCAGAAGGCGAAAAAGATGCAGCACAAACCGAAAGCGAAGGCGAAACTCCGGCTGAAACTGCCGAAGGGGAGACAGCAGCTGAAGAGGATCTGGCAACTGCCGAAGAGGACACACCGGAAGAATCTGATTATGAAATTCTCGGAGACATTACTGACATAACAGACATGAATTCTGCCGAAGCATCTTCTAACGGCATTCTTGATACACTCAGTGCAAGTTTTTCAAGTTTCAAACTGAACAAGGAAAAAGGAAACATGGATGTTATTGATCATCTTGAAGAAAGCATAAGCAATGCTTCAATTTCCGAAGCAACTAAAGAACAGTTTGAATCTCTTCTTTTGAACAAGAATTCTTACATAGAAGCTGAACAAAACATAGAAATAATGCTTCAGTCCAAGGGATACAATGAGACAGTTGTAATTGTAGATTCTGACACTGTAAAAGTAGTGACAAATGAAACAATTGAACAGGCAGACGCAACCAAGATTCTGGATGTAATAGTTTCTGAAACAGATTATGAGCCTTCTCAAATAAAAATAGTAAAATTTGATAATATTGATTTGTAAAAATTTTCAACTTCTGATATAATTATTTAAGGAGGTGCTAATATGGATAACGAAACTTTTGAATATGGCCAGGTAAAGATTTCTGATGATGTTGTAATAATCATCGCTGGAATTGCAACCAGCGGAGTTAAAGGCGTAAGTACTGCCCGCACGGGTGTAGCCGAAGGAATTTCAAACTTATTTTCAAAGAATAATTACTCTAAGGGAATAAAAGTAGAAATAAATGAAAATACTGTTGTTTTAGACATTTTCATAAATGTGGAATATGGCTACAAAATAAGCGAGGTAGCAAAAGAAGTTCAGGCAGCTGTTAAAAAGGAAATAGAAACCATGACAGATCTGCAAGTGGCTTCCGTTAATGTACATGTGCAGAATATAATACAGGAAAAAGAAAAAGATAAGGAAAAAGAAATTCCCGAATCTGATATAACAATTGAATAATAGAACAATATAGATTGACAATTATTAATTGTCAATCTATAATTGTTTACTACGTAAAAATTTTTTTTGTTACAAGAAACTCGGAGGAAATATGAAACGAAAAGATACAAGAGAAGAAGCGGTTAAAATAGCATACTGCATGGACATGAACAAGGAATTTGACAAAATGTGCCCGTCCAGGTATGTTGAGCATTTTGAACTGGATGATGTGGATATGGAATACCTCAACAAAACAATAGCCGACATGATTGACCACATGGATGAAATAGACAAAAACATTACAGATAATTCAAAAGACTGGAAAATAACAAGAATTGCAAAAGTTGACCTTGCTGTTTTAAGAGTTGCTCTTGCTGAAATACTTTACAATGAGAGCATTCCTGACAGTGTATCAATCAATGAGGCTGTTGAAATCAGCAAGAAATACTCAAGTGACGATTCACACAAGTTCATAAACGGAATTCTCGGAACTGTGGTGAGGAACATGAGCAAATGACAGAATATGTGCTTGGCATTGACACAAGTGCGTATACCACATCTATTGCATTGGTTGATGCAAAAAATAACAAAATTGTTGCAGATAAAAGAAGGGTTCTTTCAGTTCCTATGGGACAGAAAGGTCTCAGGCAGCAGGACGCAGTTTTTCAGCACCTTAAAAACTTCCATGAACTTTACAGCGAAATAGAAACAGATTTTAAAGGCATTAAGACTGTTGCCGTAAGTTCAAGACCAAGAAATATTGACGGATCGTACATGCCCGTCTTCACGGTTGGTCAGAATTATGGAAAAATAATTGCCAAAACCCTAGACTGCAGCTATATTGAGTATTCTCACCAGGAAAATCATATTGCTGCTTCTTTATTTAGCGGATATAAATCCATAAATGACAAAATTCTAGCCATCCACATGTCCGGCGGAACAACAGAATTTTTAAGCGTTAAAAAAGCTCAAAAGGGATATTCAGCTGAAATTCTTGGGGGAACAAAGGACATAACATTTGGACAGCTTATAGACAGAATAGGAACGCTGATGGAATTTCCTTTTCCTTGCGGCATGCACATGGAAAAATGTATAGAAAACTTAAGCAGTTGGACAAAAATCAAGACCCCTGCCATGAGAAAAGAACCATTCATCAATTTGTCGGGAATGGAGAATTTTTACGGCAATCTATACACCACACAAAAATATGCAAAGGAAGACATAATATTATCTTTGTTCGGCTTTGTTGCTGACTGTATTTTAAGCATCATTGAACAGATAAAACTCGAATTTGATTTTGAAAATGTAATCATTGCCGGCGGCGTTGCGTCAAACAATATAATAAGGAACTTGATTTTAAACAATCTTAAAGATGAATACAACATAATTCTTTCCGAAAGGGAAAATTCATCTGATAATGCAGTGGGAACAGCATTTCTGCCCATTATAGACAGGTGGTACCATGAAATTAAAACCTATTAAAGTTTCCGTATTGAACCAATATATCAAAAAATATCTCATGAGCAACTCAATTTTGAACAATCTCCGTGTAGAGGGGGAAATATCAAACATAAGGATGAGCAAGACAGGCTACACATATTTTTCCTTGTGCGATGAAACTTCCTGTATTAATTGTGTTGCTTTTTTTGCTGATGAAATTTCAAAAAATGGAGACAAAATAATAGCCGAAGGGGAACTGTCGGTTTACGAGCCAAAGGGAACTTACCAGCTTGTTGTGAGAAACATTGAAAGGGTTGGCTTAGGTAAAATTCTCCTAGACCTTGAAATCCTGAAGGAAAAATTAAAATTACAGGGTATGTTTGACCGCAGCAGGGAAATTCCTCTGTATCCTGCAAAAGTTGGAATCATAACATCAAAGTCAGGAGCTGCCATAAAAGATATTTTAAAAACATTTGAAACAGTGAAGTCAAGCTTTGAGGTTGTTGTGTACAACGCACTGGTACAGGGAGAAAAATCAAAGGAAAATATAATAAGCGGAATAAGATATTTCAATGATATAAAAGCTGACGTGATTTTAATCTCCAGAGGCGGAGGAAGTTTTGAGGACCTTAATGTCTTCAATGATTTGAAGGTTGCAGAGGAAGTATATAAATCAGATGTGCCAGTTGTAACAGGAATAGGCCATGAAACAGACCGAACACTTACTGATTATGTAGCTGATGTTTACTGTCACACACCCACAGCAGCAGCAGAAAGAATTATAATAGGCTATAAGGACATAGAGGACAGACTGAAAAGACTTGTTGTTTCCTTAAAGCAAGGAACATACAACATGCTTAAACTTAAGGCAGCAGATCTTAAATCTTCAAAATACATAATGAAAAGTTATCTTCCTGTTGAAAAAATATATAAATTGAAAATGGAACTTGAAAGTTACAACAACATAATAAAAAACTCAGCTGCTAAAAAACTTAAGGAACTGAACTTTGAACTCTGTATATTGCAGGAGAAGCTTGAAAGACACAATTACCTGAATCAGCTTGAGAAAGGATTTGCTGTTGTTTCCGATGAAAAGGGCAATGTTGTAAAAAATATCAATCAGGTTGAAGTGAATGGTGTGCTTAATTTAAGGTTTAAGGACTTCATGGTTCAGGCTGAAACATTAAATGTGCAGGAGGCGGAAAATGAAAGATAAATATGATAGCTTTGAAAGTGCTTTAGAAGACTTGAAAAGAATAGTAGAGAATTTTGAAAGCGGCGAAAACATTTCCATAGACGACTTGTTGAAGAATTATGAACAGGGTATGAACGCTTATACCTACTGCAGCAGGAAATTGGAAGATACGCAAAAAAAGATTAAAATAATTGATGAATCTTTTGAATAAAAATAAAGACAGTCATACAAAATGATGAATAAAATGTAAATATTATTAAAAATATTAATTGATATTTATTAATCACTATGCTATAATTTTATTGAATTGTTGCTATATTTGTTTTTTTTTGCAGAATAATTATGTAAAGTGATGGAAGGGTATTTAATGGAAGAATATAGGCTTGATGTATATCTGCACAACAGAGGTTATGCAAGCAGCCGCGAAAGGGCTAAACAGCTCATTTCAGAAAGTTGTGTTTATGTCAATGACAAGTTGGCAGAAAAGCCTTCAATCAAGGTTACAGATGATGATATAATAAAAGTCAACAATATTTTCAGCTATGTTGGACGAGGAGCTGCTAAACTCGAAAGAGCAGGAGAGTTTTTCCAAATTGATTTCGAAGGTTTAACGGCAGTTGACATTGGGGCTTCCACGGGAGGTTTTACCGATTATATGTTAAAACATGGAGCAAGAAAAGTATATGCCGTGGATGTTGGTCACGGACAGCTTCATGATTCTCTCAAAGAAGACAATAGGGTAATCAACATGGAAGATACTAATTTCAGATATGCTGATACTTCTGTCTTTTCTGAACCAATCCATATAGTCACTGTTGATGTGTCTTTCATATCTTTAAATTTAATTTTACCTAAAATTGTCGAAATCAGTCACGATAATACGAAAATTGTTGCATTGATAAAGCCTCAGTTTGAGGCCGGAAGAGAAAACATAGGAAAAAATGGAATTGTCAGGGACAAAAAAATTCACCTGATGGTTTTAAACAACATAGAAAAATACTTGAGCAGCAACGGTTTAAATTTAGAAAATATGACCTATTCTCCCATAAAGGGAGGAGACGGAAATATAGAATACCTTGCTTTGATAAGCAAGGATAAAAGGGATAAAAAAGCAATCAATTTCAAAGACTTAATTAATGAGGCTTTTGAAATATTATAAAAAATTTATGAGGTGACAAATGAAAAAGTATACCAGACAATCAAAAATTCTTGAGCTTATTTCAAAGAAGGAAGTTGAAACTCAGGAAGAACTTGCCGAAGGTTTGAAAGCCATGGGCATTGATGTAACACAAGCCACTATTTCCAGAGACATTAAGGAATTAAGACTTGTAAAGGTTATGTCAAAAAACGGAAAATACAAATATGCTACAATCGGACAGAGCCAGGAAGGCATTACAGACAGATTGTACAAAATATTTGAAAACTCAGTTGTTTCAATTGACAATGCCATGAACATAGTTGTAATCAAGACTATACCAGGAGCTGCACAAATTTGCGCATCTGCAATTGATTACATGGGCGTTGACGAAATCGTAGGCACACTGGCAGGAGACGACACAGTATTTGTGGCAATCAGATCCCTGGAAAGTGTTGAATATGTACTGCAGGAATTTAAAAAGAATATAAGATAATGGTGATAATATGCTGATTAGTTTAAACATCAGCAATTTTGCTGTGTTTGAAAATGAAACTATTAACTTTGAAAACGGATTTAATGTTTTCACCGGAGAAACAGGTTCAGGAAAATCAGTTTTAATCGATGCGCTGTCTCTCATTCTGGGAGAAAGATCTTCAAAGGACTTAATAAGAAAAGGTAAAAAAAGTGCATTGATTGAAGCAATTTTTGACATATCCGACAACAATGATTTAGAAGAGTTATTAGAAAGCAACAACATTGAAATAAGTCAGGAAGATTATCTGATTGTTTCAAGGGAATTGCTTGAAAACGGCAAAAGCATAAATAAGATCAACAGAAGAACGGTACCTCTTAATATGTTAAAAGATGTCGGGAGACACCTTATCGACATCTACGGACAATTCGGTCATGAAAGCTTGTTCAAAAAAGAAAACCATATATTGCTTCTTGACAGTCTTGTTCAAAAGGAATTATCTCCTTTGTTTGATGTGTATTCAAGTCTTTTTTCAGAGCACAGCAAGAAATGCCGTGAAATCGAAACAATAAAAGACAAGCTGGAGAACAAGGACCTAAAAATTGAACAGCTCAATTACGAAATAAATGAAATTGAAGATGCTGATTTAAAGGCAGATGAAGAGGACGAGCTTCTCAAGGAAATCAAAAAACTTTCAAATGTTCAGGAAATAAAGGGTTCCCTTTACGAAGCAAACAAAATTTTGAATGCCAGTGCCGGAATGAATAACGTTTACAGCCTGCTGAACAAAATCAAAAGCTATGACCAGTCACTTGAAAATTTTCTTTCAAGGCTTGAAATACTCCTTGAAGAACAGCAGTTTTTTGCTCATGACTTAAGGGACTATTCAGATAAGCTTGATCTTGATGAAAGCAAGCTTAATTCCATTGAAAACAGAATGTCTCTTATAAGCAGGCTCAAAAGGAAATACGGTTATACTATTGAAAAAATAATTGAATACAAGAATTCCTCACAAGAAGAATTAGATATACTGACAGAAGCTGAAACAAAATTAAGCATACTGACAAAAGAAAAAGACATACTATACAAAGACTTGAAAAAATGCGCAGAAAAAATTTCAGAAATAAGAAAAAATGCAGCATCAATTCTTGAAAAGCAAATTTTGAAGGAACTTGACGACCTGAACATGAAAAATATAAAGTTCAAGGTTGATATTCAAAGGAAAAATACCTTTGCAGCTGACGGCATTGATCAGGTGGAATTTTTAATATCCACAAATGTTGGAAGCGACCTGAATTCCGTTCAGAAAGTTGTTTCAGGAGGAGAAGCATCACGTATAATGCTTGCATTTAAAAAAATAACAAGCGACATTGAAAGTGCACAGACCATGATTTTTGATGAAATAGATTCAGGTATAAGCGGCAAGACTTCTCAGATGTCGGGTATAAAAATGAATTATATCTCAGCTAATCACCAGGTAATCTGCGTGACACATTCACCGCAGATTGCATCAATTTCAAAAAATCATTTTTATATTGAAAAGAAGGTTGTTAACGGCAACACTTACAGCACAGTAAGAAAGCTTGACAAAGAAAATAGGATTTATGAAATTGCAAGGCTGTTAAGCGGAATGAAAATTACAGACAAATCCCTTAACAATGCAAAAGAGCTCATCGAGTTCAGCAGCAATAACTAACTCTTGAGAAATTTTTTCTAAATGTTTATTGTCTTTATAGTTAAACCTTTAACCATTGTATTTTTAAAAAAGTTTGTGAAACTTCCAACTGTAGAATAAATTAATAGCCACATGGAGAAATTAAGGATAAAACTTTAAGGAGAGCAAGATGAAAAATTTCGCTAGAAGAGTTTTATTCTTTATTTTTTTTATTGCTTCGCTTCTGACAGCTGTTTATCTTGGATTTGATCTGAAGACCAATCCATATGTTTTGACTAAACTTGATGAAACGGTGGCAGAATCGGAAGGGAAGTATGTGATTCCTGGCGGCCAGACAATAGGAGTTGAATTAAAAACTGAGGGAGTATTGGTTGTAGGCCTGGCTGATATAGTAAATACTGAAAATTTATCAACATCTCCGGCAA
Source organism: Sedimentibacter sp. (assembly GCF_029265225.1). Taxonomy (GTDB): domain Bacteria; phylum Bacillota; class Clostridia; order Tissierellales; family Sedimentibacteraceae; genus Sedimentibacter. The sequence continues at coordinate 8,604 of NZ_JAJUJR010000005.1, read as the reverse complement.
AACTGGCAGGAGTTCAATTAGGTGATAAAATTTTGGAAATAGACTCCCTTCGCATTGGAAATACCGATGACATACTTAATTATACAGCAAACGAAGGAGTAAGAAATTACGACTTTAAAATTGAAAGGGCAGGCAAGTTGTTGAATGTCACAGTTACTCCGGTTCAAATATACAACAGTGATGAAATAAAGTTTGGGTTTTGGGCAAGAGATGACATTGCAGGAATAGGAACAGTCACATTCGTTGACCCGGACACCGGCAAATTCAGCGCCATAGGACATGGAATATCAGATTCCGACACAGGAACACTTATTGATATTGAAACAGGCACCATATCAAAGGCAAATATAACAAGCATCAAACTTGGAAAAAAAGGCGAGCCGGGTGAAATAATAGGTTATATTTTAAAAAATGAAAGTAGCCTCGGCACTGTTGAAAACAATACGGATTTTGGAATATACGGCAGTATCAATGAAAAAAGCATGGGATACTTCAGCAAAGATTTGATTGAAGTAGGTAAAAAGGAAGAAATAAAGCTTGGGCCTGCTAAGATTTATTCATGCGTGAACAATGAAATTCAGGTGTACGATATTGAAATAACAAAAATCTTTTACCAGAACAAACCTGATGAAAAAAGCTTTGTAATTAAAATTGTTGATGAAGATTTGCTTGAACTTACAAACGGAATAATTCAGGGAATGAGCGGATGCCCCATAATTCAGAACAATAAAATTGTCGGAGCTGTGACGCATGTGTTCATGAATGATCCCACAAAAGGATACGGAATATATATAGAATGGATTTTTGATGAAATTTACAACAATCAATAAAAAATAAAATATTTTTTGGTATATTTTTGTAAAAATGTAATATAATTAGAGTAAAGAGACTGAAAAACGCAATTTTATAGTATTTTGAAAAATTTTATAAAATATTTAAAATTATTTTATAAAAAAAAAGGGTTTTTTAGTTTTTCTGCGTATATAGCGTTGTGAGAAATATATTTAACTAGGGGGATTCAAATGTTGAAAAAAGTTAGAGTTGTAATTGCCGATGACAACAAGGAATTCAGATTGATTTTAAAGGATTTCTTAATCAGCAAAAATGTATTTGATGTGGTTGAAATGGCAGACGACGGATTAAAGGCTCTTGAAGCAGTGGAGAAGTATGAGCCGGATATTCTTATACTTGATATTATCATGCCGCATCTTGACGGATTGGGAGTATTGGAAAAACTTCACAAAAAAGAACTGAAGAAGTTTCCGAAAGTTATCATTTTATCAGCAGTAGGTCATGACAAGGTTACCCAAAGAGCAATAAACATGGGCGTAGAGTATTACATTGTCAAACCGTTTAATTTTGAATCTTTTGCAGACAGACTGATCCAGATTTCTGAACTTGAAACTTCAAAGGTTCAAAACAAAAGCAAAGAAATAGCATATAACGAGAAAGTAAACGAAGAGCTGAGTCTTGAAGTAAAAATTACGGAGATTCTGCATGAAGTTGGTGTACCTGCTCACATTAAGGGCTACCAGTACTTAAGGACATCCATAATTGATGTTGTTAACAATGTTGAACTTCTTGGAGCAATCACAAAAGAATTGTATCCTATGATAGCTCAGAAGTACACCACCACACCAAGCAGAGTTGAAAGGGCAATAAGGCATGCAATTGAAGTGGCATGGACCAGAGGAAAGATAGAAACAATAAATAATATTTTCGGTTACACAATTCATAACAACAAGGGTAAACCGACAAATTCAGAATTTATTGCCATGATTGCCGATAAACTACGACTTGAGCAGAAGGTTTCATAAAAAGGCGCGACTGTATATTGGAATTATAGATTTTTCTTTTGCTCCTTGTCTTTTGACAAGGAGTATATTATATGCGTATTTCATAATTGGGCTTGACAAAAACCTTTATAATTATTACAATTAAGCGAACAATCTAAAATTTTGCAAATAAAATTGGAAAATTAGATAAATTGCAAGAATTTGCAGGAGGCAATTTTGAATACTGAAATTACAGTAAAAAGCGAAAAAATTTTTGAAGGCAGAATGATTAATTTAAGAGTTGATACTGTCGAGCTGGAAAATCAGAAATATGCAAAAAGAGAAATCGTAGAACATAAAAACGCGTCAGCTATTGTTGCAATAAACGACAAAAATGAAGTGCTTTTGGTAAGACAATACAGAAAAGCAATCGAAGATTTCATTTATGAAGTTCCGGCAGGAATAATGAATATTGCCGAAGAACCTGATGAATGTGCATTGAGGGAACTTAAAGAAGAAACAGGATATGAAGCTGAAAAAATAAATTTGATTTATGAATTTTATTCTTCACCTGGTTTCACCAACGAAAAAATTTACTTGTTCAAGGCTGAAAATCTTACTTTCACATCAACAAAATTCGATGAAGATGAGTTCATCGAAACAATTGCCGTAAACAAGGAAGAAGCAAAAAAAATGGTTGAAACGGGAAGAGTAACTGACAGCAAGACATTGGTTGCAATGCTTTACTGGATTAACGAAAAATAACGAACTTAATAATGAGAATTAAACCTTCTGTACAAGCATATATTATATAAAGAGCAGGAGGTTTTTTTATGAACAATACACTGAAGAAACTGGTAAGGTCTGAAAACAAAAGATTTTTGTATTTAACTTCTATTTTAATCATATCCCTCATATTATCAGCACTTATTTACATAGTAACAGGATCTGAAGACATTATAAGCGTAAACTACGAAGCCATAAGCAAAATGATGTTTATGGAAATTTTTATGATGGAATTAAAAAGGAATTTGATATATTTTGTAGCAATAATACTTCTTACATGCATTGGTCAGGGCAAAATCATAGACGTCTTGTTCGGCCTTATTAGCATTTATTACGGCTTGTCTGTCATTTACCTCATCCGCACGCTCAACATGGACGTAAAATATTTTGTTCTTAACTTCACTGATTATTTTGTGTTTTTTCCCATATTATTTTATTTTACATTTGTTTCAAGCACCATATCCAAATATACAAAAAAGACAAAAAACATAGAGACTATTTCTCACAAATTTGATATAATTGTAAATAGTTATATTAAACTATCTTTAGTATACATTTTATTTGTAGTTGGCTACAGTCTAGGCTACAGTTATTACATATTCATATTAAGCAGATTGTTGGTGAGATAATGGAAAACAGCATTGAAAGTTACAAACATTACCTGAATTCAAAAAAACTGAGCCCCAATACAGTGAGCTCATATATTTACGACATTAACAGTTTTAAGGACTACTTATACGACGGCTACAGCCTGGACATTACCAAGACCAGGAAGGCTCAAATATTGACGTATCTCGTTAACCTTCAAAAGCAGGGCAAAAGTTCTTCTACCATTTCAAGGACTATTTCTGCCTTGAAAAACTTTTTTGATTTTTTGAAGAAAGAGAAGTTAATTGAGGACAACCCTGCCACCAGCATTCACAGCCCCAAGCAAATAAAAAAAATTCCGTCTGTGCTGTCTGAAGATGAAATAAATCAGCTTATGAAAATTGCTGACACTACCACATTCAAGGGAAGCAGAGACAGTGCCATACTTGAACTTTTGTATTCATCAGGAATCAAGGTTACAGAACTCATAAACATAAAAAACAGCCATATTAACTTAAATGCAGGCATAATAAACATAGAAGGATCCAAGGAAAGAATTGTTCCTTTGAGCCAGTATGCAAAAAATGCAATAACAAACTATCTGAACAACTTCAGAAACATCCGCTGCAAGGAAGATGTTGAATTTTTATTTGTAAACATAACAGGAGAACCAATTTCCAGACAGGGAATATGGAAAATCCTTAAATTTTATGAAAAGAAAGCTAACCTTAAAAAGGAGCTTTCTCCGCAGATTTTAAGGAACTCCTTTGCTGTTCATCTTTTATCCCACGGAGCGGATTTAGGAACTGTACAGGAACTTATGGGACTGTCAAGTTTTGCTGCAGCGCAGAATTATTTGGGAAGCGTAGAATTTAAATCATTGGAAGTGTTTAAAAAGACTTTTCCAAGAGTATAATATAAGCAAGACTATCTTATATGAATTATAAGAAAAATTAAAATTAACGTTATTACAAGATGTGAATAGGAGAAGAAAATGATAAAAAGAGCAGTATTGATAGTGCTTGACAGCGTCGGTATAGGTGAGCTGCCTGATGCGGCAGATTACGGCGATGTTGGCAGCAACACAATTAAAAATATTTATAAAAACGTTGATAATTTTTCCATGCCTAATTTGGAAGCGCTGGGACTTTTAAATATTGACGGGAATGAAGACATAAACAAAACCGATAACTTCAAGGGGACAGTTGCAAAATGCAGCGAGAAGTCAAAGGGCAAGGACACTACTACAGGACACTGGGAAATCAGCGGCCTGGTTCTTGAACATCCTTTCCCCACATATCCAAATGGATTTCCGGAAGATTTCATTAAGGAATTTGAACAAAAGGTTGGAAGAAAAACAATAGGTAATTATCCTGCCTCAGGAACAGAAATAATAAAAGAACTGGGAAAAGAACATGTGGATACCGGAAAACTCATAGTGTATACATCTGCAGATTCTGTTTTTCAGATTGCAGCTCACGAAGATGTTGTTCCTCTTGACGAACTTTACAAAATATGTGAAACAGCAAGAGCCCTTCTTCAAGGTGAACACGGAGTAGGAAGGGTAATAGCAAGACCTTTTACAGGAACTGAAGGAAATTATACAAGAACAGGCAACAGAAAAGATTTTTCATTGATTCCTCCCCATGATACAATGCTTGATTACATTAAAAACAGCGGCAGGGAAGTATATGCAATTGGAAAAATCGAAGACATTTTTGTGAACAAGGGAATAACAAGATCAAACCACACCAAGAACAACAAAGAAGGTATAGAAGCTACAATTTCAGCTTTGAAAGAAGATTTTGAAGGGTTGGTATTCACGAACCTTGTTGACTTTGACATGATTTACGGTCACAGAAATGACGTTGAAGGATATGCTGATGCTCTTAAATATTTTGACCAGAAGCTGCCGGAAATAACAGACAATCTTAAGGATGATGACGTCCTAATTATTACCGCAGACCACGGATGTGACCCTACAACAGAAAGCACTGACCATTCAAGAGAATATATTCCGCTTATTATATACGGAAAAAACATAAGGGACAACAATAATCTTGGAATTGTTGACACATATGCATCAATAGGAAAAACAATACTTGATATCTTTAAAATAGAAAATAAAATTCAAGGAAATAGTCTTTTGGGAAATATACTGAAGTAATTTTCCAGGAAATAGACTAAATTACAATATTTTCGACAAAATACAAGCATTTCGTTCAAGGTAAACAATTTCACTCAGACAAATTTGAGCAATTGCTTTGAAGATGAAATACGTGCTGCAATTTTAAAATATCACGAAAATACATTCATGAATTCATGACAATTGTATATATCAGCTAAATATGGTTATTATAAATCATAAAAAGGAGGTAATTTTTATGAAGAAATTTATAGCCATATTTTTTTTGATGCTGATGGCGGCAAATACAGCTGCGGTACCGGTGTATGGTCTTGAAGCGGATAGTCTACAGTCCCGTTCCGCTGTGCTTATAAATGCTGATGACGGCCAGGTTTTGTTTGAAAAAAACATGAGTGACAAAATGGCACCTGCAAGCATAACAAAAATAATGCTTTTGCTTTTGATTTCGGAAAAAATGGATAATGGCGACATAAAGCTGGAACAGGAACTTACAATTTCAGAAAACGCAGCAGGCATGGGAGGCAGCCAGATTTATCTTGAAGCCAATGAAACACAGACTGTGGAAAATATGCTCAAGGCAATATCCATGCGTTCAGCAAACGACGCTTCAGTGGCCATGGCTGAATTCATGTACGGTTCAGTTGAAGGCTGTGTGAAGGCAATGAATGACAGGGCTAAGGAACTTGGAATGAACAACACAAATTTTGTAAATGTTACAGGACTGCCTGAGCCTGAACACCTGACAACTGCATATGACATTGCATTGATGACTAAAGAGTTACTGAAGTATAATTATGTAAACGAATATATGCTTACATGGATGGATTCGGTGTATGTTGGTAAAGAAAAAGATTCAGAACAGGTTCTTGTGAATACAAACAGACTCATAAACAACTATGACGGTCTTTTAGCAGGCAAGACAGGTTTCACAAACGAAGCAAAATACTGTCTTTCAGCAGCAGCAAAGAGAAACGATACAACACTCATTGCAGTTGTTCTCGGAAGCGACACCACAAAAATAAGGTTTGCTGAAATACAAAAAATTCTCAACGAAGGATTTGCAAATTACAAAAACATCATATTCCATTCAAAGGGTGATATTATCAAGACTGCACCTGTATACTGCGCAGAAAATAAAGAATTTAACGTAGTAAGCAAAGAAAATATCTACTATTTTACAGAAAGTAATTGCAAGGCCGAAGATTTTAATTTAGAATATGTAATAGAAGAAAATTTGAAAGCTCCTTTGAGCTCTGATGTTTCCATAGGAAAAGCAGTCTTGTACAAAGATGGTAAAATGTTGGGCGAGTACAGTCTATATCCTGAGAAAAGCATAGAAAAGGAAGGATTCTTTAAATTTTACTTAAACAATGTACTAGAGAACATCATAAGATAACAGAGGTTAAAAATGGAATATTCCGTAAATATTAACGTGTTTCAAGGCCCCTTCGATTTATTGTACCACCTTATTGAAAAAAAGGAAATCGACATATATGATATCCCCATAGCTGAAATAACTGACCAATACATCGAATATCTTGAACAAATGATGCAGTTTAACATGAATGTGGCCAGCGAATTTATTTTAATGGCATCAACTCTCATTGAAATAAAATCACAAATGTTGCTGCCTCAGAAGGAAAAGAGCGAGGACCCCAGGCAGGAACTTGTCAACAAGCTTTTGGAATACAAATTGTTTAAGGATGTTTCAGAAACTCTTAAAAAATATGAAGATGAAAGCAGTTACTATTTTTCAAAGCCAAAGGAAGAACTGGCCCTCACTTCAGATGTGAAGGTAGAACAGCTTTCATTGAATGAAATAAACATTTATGAGCTGTACAATGTATTTTTATCGCTAATAAAGAATCAAAACATTAAAATAGTTCCTGAGGACACCTTCAAGGTCTACAGGGAAAATTACAGCGTGAAGGACTGCGTTGATGAACTGCTGAAAAAGTTAAAAATATCAGGCCGTGTGTCTCTGTTTTCCACATTCAGGGAAAAGCAGAAGATTACAAAGGAATATGTTATTACAACTTTCCTGGCTGTGCTGGAACTTTCAAACAAACAAGGAATGAAAATTTATCAAGACAATACATACAGCGACATCATCATAATCGCTGCATAGGAGAAGCAATGAATATTAAAAGTGTGTTAGAAAGCCTTCTTTTTGCATGGGGCGAACCATTGAACATCAATGAAATTTCAAGAATACTGGATATGTCTACAGGCAGTATAAACAACATTTTGGAAGAAATGATCGTTACGTTCAATGAGGATACAGACAGAGGCCTGGTAATACAAAAATTCGGCAATTCATATCAGATTACAACAAAAAAAGAAAACTATGAATTTATTCAAAGCCTGCTTCAGACTACGGTCAACAAAAGCCTTTCAACTGCAGCAATGGAGACATTGTCCATAATTGCATACAAACAGCCTGTAACAAAAGTTGAAATCGAGCTCATTCGTGGAGTCAAATGTTCAAACGTAATCAAAGGACTCCTGGATAAAAACCTTATAAAAGAAGTAGGAAGGCTTGACAAACCCGGAAGACCTGCCATTTATTCGACAACTGATGAGTTTTTAAGGCATTTTGGATTAAATTCAATCAACGAACTTCCTGCACTGAAAATAGAAACAGAAGAGGAGAAAAAAGCAACGTAGGACGTTGCTTTTATTTTTAATATGGGAATATGGATAATTTTGTTAACAGTCGGGGGACTTTTATTTGTGTATTTCAACGTTAAAATATGGTGCAAACTAAACGTTGCATCGTCATTTATATGCATGAACGTATACCTGATACTTTTCAGGAAAAAGCATTACATTTACAAAAAAGTATTTTATTCGGTATTTGCTGAAAAGATACTTGCCAGATATAAAAGAACAAAATCAACAAAAAAAGTAAAATCACACTTCGATTACATTCATTATGTCAGAAAGTATGCAAGGAAGGCAATGAAGGCATTTATAATTAAGAACATCACATTTTATCCCGAACTGCGTGATGATTCTTCAACATTTGCCCTGGAATTTGTTGTTGTTAACAATATATTAAAAAAATCTCTGCTTAATGAATAATGTTATATTTCTCCTTTTTCAGGGCATACTGTATTAAAATAGAAACAGAAAGGGGATAAAATGAGCAACGACATTGAAAGCATCATCAAAACAACTTTAGACAACATAAACAATCTTACTGAGAACGAAAAACTCATAAGCAGCAAGATAAACTATGACAACACAAATTATCTTGCAATTTCAAAGCTCAACATGAATTTTGTCATTGGCGGAAGCGACATTGAC
>NZ_JAJUJR010000133.1 GCF_029265225.1 Sedimentibacter sp. | reverse complement strand
GCTGAATACAACGGAATAAACTACGCACTCTGGAGCGAAGCAATTGAGCAGGGAAAGGCAGCAGGAATCAATGCCCTCGGAGGAAACTTCGAATATGTAACAATAATACCTTCTACAACTTTAAATGCCTTTGGTTCAAGTGTGTTTTCAATAGGAGACATAGGTTCTGATCCTAATGCTGAATACAAGAAATTTGAAAAAAACGACGGAAAAACTTATAAGAAGCTGTATTTCAAGGAAGGTATACTTGCAGGTGGCATACTCATTGGCGACACTTCTCAGACTGTAGACCTTATTCAGGGATTTGAAAATAAAAAAACCATGGAAGAAATGGTTGAAAAGTTCAAATAACAAAACAAAATTCGCGGATTTTATCCGCGTTTTTTTTTATTTTTGATTACATGTTATGACAAAATATTTTAAAAGTGTATTTTATAATGAATAATGTGATTTCTCAAAAATACTGACGCAGTGTGTATTTATGACAATCATATTATTACATTTTGCGAGGTGGAGATGGTTTATTACGTTGAATATGTCTTCGCTGAAAATTTTTTGATTGATTTCATATTGCTTTTCATCACAGGAAAACTTTTAAAAAAGACAATTATATTCAGGAGGTTGATTATTTCCTCTGTCCTAGGTGCCATATATGTAATTTTGACGGCATATATAGGCAGAGAATTTATGACATATTTTATAGTCAAGTTCAGCGTTTCGGTTTTAATGGTAATAATAGCCTATGATTCCAAGGGAATTGCAGCAAATTTAAGAACCATAATAGTCTTCTACATCACGTCACTCTTGATGGTTGGAATTATAACCGCTTTGTACTTTCTGGACTATGACAAGTTGACTGTTAATGCAATTGTATGTTCCATCTTCATGGGCTATGCAGCGTTGCATTTCTTTTTTAAAGAAATAAAGACAAAAATTGAAAAACATAATTACATGAGAAATGTGGAAATTGCAGTCAACAACAAAAGCATAACACTCAGGGCTTACATTGATACGGGAAATGAGCTTACAGAACCAATGACCGGAAAACCTGTAATAGTTGCAAATCTGGAATGCATAAAGAGCCTTATAACTAAAGAACTGTATGAGGAAATACTCAAATGCTGCAGGAATAATAACAGTTACGAAAATCTGCTAAACATGAAGAGCAATGTTAATCTCAGAATTGTTAAATACAACACCATAAGCAGCATAGGCAAAAATATGATTTGCCTGGTGCCTGATAATATTGAAATAACAGATGATAAAAATAATATTGTCAAGACTGATGCAGTAATAGGAATTTATCCCGGAAGAATAAGCAAAAAGGATGACTACGATGCGCTGCTGTTTAAAAAATTGCTAGAATTGGAGAGGGAAACAAACAATGAGTATGTTAAATCATGTTAAAGATTTTTATAATAAAATAATTAACTTTATCATAGAAAAGTTTGGTTCAGACAAGGATATATTTTATATCGGCGGAAGTGACACTCTTCCTGCCCCTTTGTCTCAGGATGAAGAAAGAGAAGTAATCAACAGGCTCAAGGATTCGGATGATGCAAAGGCAATTCTCATTGAACACAATCTGAGGCTTGTGGTGTACCTTGCGAAGAAGTTCGAATCCACAGGCATAAATGTGGAGGATTTGATTTCAATAGGAACAATCGGACTCATAAAAGCTGTCAACACATTTAAAGTTGAAAAGAATATTAAGCTTGCAACATATGCTTCAAAATGCATTGAAAATGAAATCCTGATGCATTTAAGGCGCGTAGGTAAGGCAAAGACGGAAATTTCACTTGATGAACCACTGAACATTGACTGGGACGGAAATGAACTTTTGTTGTCTGATATTTTGGGAACAGAAGAAGATGTTGTTTTCAAAGACATGGAAAATGAAGTTGATTTGACGCTTCTTAATGAGTCCATAAAAAAACTGAACAAGAGGGAATACATGATAATGAAACTCAGGTTTGGTCTTAACAATTCGAGAAGCTTCACTCAGAAGGAAGTTGCTGACATGCTTGGAATATCTCAATCCTACATATCACGCCTTGAGAAAAAGATACTGAGCAGACTAAAAAAGGAAATCAACAAGGCTGTATAAAAAGCATATACACGGTAATAATTTTAAAGGGGGATAATTTTTTATAAGGGGAAAAACGACGATGATAAACAAAGTAGTTATATGTGGCGTTAATACTTCTCAATTGCCTACAATAAAAACATCAGAGATGAGAGGTATGATAAAGAAAATCCAAGAAGGCGACAATGAGCTAAGAGAACAGTTTATTAATGGCAATTTAAGGCTAGTGCTAAGCGTGATTCAAAGATTTAATTCGAAAAACGAGCCAGTTGATGATTTGTTTCAAATCGGATGCGTTGGTCTTATAAAAGCAATTGATAATTTTGATTTGTCTCTTGACGTTAAGTTTTCTACATATGCTGTGCCTATGATTATAGGGGAAATCAGAAGGTATCTTAGAGACAACAATTCAATCAGGGTGTCAAGATCTATGAAGGATACAGCCTACAAGGCGCTGCAGGTAAGGGAAAGGCTTACGGCAGTCAATTCTCAGGAGCCTACAATAGCTGAAATAGCAAATGAAATTGGCGTTGACAAAGAAGAGATCATATTTGCTTTAGAGTCCATTCAAGAGCCTGTATCGTTGTTCGAACCCATTTACAATGACGGAGGAGACGCTCTTTACGTCGTAGATCAGGTCAAGGATGAAAAAAACATCGACGAAAGATGGATTGAAAAAATTACTTTAGAAGACAGCATAAGCAATTTGTCAGAAAGAGAAAGGCAGATAGTCGACATGCGTTTTTATAAAGGAAAGACTCAGATGGAAGTAGCCGAAGAAATAGGAATATCTCAGGCTCAGGTATCACGTCTGGAAAAATCAGCACTGACCCAGCTGAAAAAAGGGTTCAGGTGAAACAATTATTAATTAAGAGTTAAGAATTAAAAATTAAGAATTGAATGTTGGAACGCGAACGCGTTCCTTCTTTTAATTCTTCACTCTTCACTCTTAATTCTTAATTTATGACTATTTATTCTGAAATTCTAATGAACGGAGAATTTTTGGCATATTTTATTAAATCGGACATACCTTGTAATATATGCTGTGAAGGGGTGAATTCATGACTAACTATTGGGACATGATTGAAAAGGATGTTATAAACATTAAAAACGGCGAAGTTTTAGGCAGATTTGACGATGTGGAAATTGACACAAGGGCAGGAAAAATTTCAGCATTTTATATAGAAGAAGCAAGCAAGTTCATGGGAATGCTAGGCAAATCCAAATCACGAAAAATAAAGTGGGAAGAAATATTAAAAGTTGGCATGGATGTCATAATAGTCAATGTCGACGATGATGAAAACAACGCAAGAATAAAAAACATGCTGGAATAAAAATCTGTTGTTAATTTTAAGATTAATTATAAAAACAGACCTCATTAGAACTAGTTAGGTCTGTTTTTTGTATCTCAATTAGACTTAATGAATATACTTTTAATGTAATTGAACATAAAATTATAATGGTAATTGATGAAGAGATATCAAATTTGAAGACAGGCAAGGGGGTAAAAATGAGTAAAAAAACTATTGTTAAAGTCGTAACGCTTCTTATTCTTATTTGTTCATTGAATGTGTCGCCGGCATATGCATGGAAAGTAAAAACACATGTATACTCTGCAAATTTAATTTTAGAGGATGTCAGTGATGGATTTGTTGAAATAAAACCTTATGGTGAATTTGAAGTGTTGCCTGAATATGCAGAAATACTCAGGCAGTATCCGGAATATTACAGAGCTGGTGCACTTGGGCCGGATCTTATGCCGGATATTTTAATCGGCCAGACCATATTTCATCCCGGCAACACCTATCAAACACCGGGAGATATGATTAATACATTTTGGCATTTGGCTAATGAGCTGCCGGATTATGTTCCATCTCAGATGCAGCAGTCTGTGAGCAGCTATATAAGTTCAACCGTTCAAATTGATGTTATTCACCCAGAAGATGAAAATGATCCTGCAAATGACTTTTTAAGGATGAACAATAAACAACAGGCAAAAGCTTATGTCCTTGGTTTTATGGCACATGCGGCCGGAGATTATTTCGGACACAGCTATATCAACAAATGGGCTCAAGAACCGTGGCCAAATGTAGTTGATGGAATCAATGCGGAAGAAAAAAATATAATAAAGCGCCATTCGGCATTAGAATCATACATTGATTCGCAGATTCCTTCAAAGTATAAGGCAAGACAATATAACTTAATCAGGGTGCCGCAAAGGTTTTTGTTTGATACAATGCTGGTTGACGGAGAACTGAATCTTGAAAATATAGTACTGGACAGCAGAATGGCTCAATTTTTCGGAGATACAGAGTGCGTTCCTCCACACCTGGAATTATTCTTTGCAATCCGTGATGCCTGCGCAAGCAGAATCGAAACAATAAATAACAACAAAAACGGAAATGCATGGGATCAGTTTGTTTGGGGCATTTCCCTACAATCTGCTCAAAAGGCATATTGTGAAGCATGGATTGAAGATATAGACAGAGGTCTTGGTGCATGGATAGATGCCAATGAAAAGGCTGCACAGACAATGGTTATTGATGGATACGGCATGGAGCAGTACAAGGAAGAGCTGAAGAAATGGTATGACGAGCACTTTTTGAGCATGCTTGGTTATCCTGATGTGGCAGTCAGCGTAAAAAACGATTTAGGCAGTGTTTCTGATTTCATAATGGAAATTGTGCCTGAATCTGTTGAACAGGATTATAAGACTGCAAAGCAGGATGTCATAAACTATGCTGTTAAAAAGGCGTTTAACATTGACCTCAATGAATGGATGACTCTTTTAAACCCACCGCTCAGTTCTATGCAGTCAGGACTTTTCCCTCCAGGTTCTTTTGATACAATCAATCAGGAAATGGGAAATTTTGCACAATGCACAAATACCAATGACCAGGAATTTGCTCCATTCAAGAACACGCTTACCTTAACGAAGCTGACTTTGATCGGTAAGCCGGGCATAGAGGAATTAAGAAGAATATCCGGTTCTGGCGGAACGCTCACCTTTCCACCTTTTAAAAACACAATGACATATTTTATCAGGAATATGGATGTGGGATATGATTGGGATGATGGATGGCCGTTGATGGGTTTCTTCATGTGGGGAAGCAATGAAGACAAGAATAAAATATTGAATATAATATTCGATTTGGATCCTGATGGTGTAAGACCTACATTTTCGGATATGACACAGGGACCCATAGAAATTGTTCCTGGACCGCGTGAATATGGTTCGGTTCCTGATATATATGTTAAATATCAAAATGCGCCAAATCAAATCAATGCAACCATAGGGTTGTATAGAGCAGACAGCTTCAATGAAAATCCCGAGCAATGGAAAAACATCGCAGGTAAGGTAAACGGTGATTTCCTTGTTACAACTCCGGGAGAAGCAGGAAAATATCATTTCAGAATCTATGACAACAACGATGTATTGCTGGCAGTGAGCAATGAAATTGAAGTTGTTGCAGTTGAAGAAGAAAACAACAATTCTTCACAAACAACTTCAACGACTCCACCCGATACAAACACTCAGCCACCACCAACCGTTGACAATGGCGCATTAAATGGTGATGGTTTAGATCTGACCTACTACAGAAGACGGGTAAATGAAACTTTAAATGTAACTGTTACAGGAAGACTTGATGGCTCAGTTTGGGGCAACGGAATTTATACGGATGATTCGGATGTTTCTACAGCAGCTGTCCATGCAGGAATAGTAAAGTATGGTGAAACCAAGACAGTTAGAGTAACGATATTGCCCGGACAGCTGAGCTATGGAGGAAGCTGGAGGAATGGAGTTCGTTCAGAAGAATATATAGAATTTGATGGAAGTTTTAAATTTACCGATGTAAGTCTGCCGCTTGCTGAACAAGGTTTAACAGAAGGGGTAGGAACAACCACACGCGAAGAAGACATTTACCTTGTGGAATATCAGGGAAAGCATGGCACAGTAATTAACCTCATAGTAACCGGCGATAGGGAAGGTGATGTATGGGGTACCGATATTTATACTGATGATTCAGATATTTCAGCAGCAGCTGTTCATGCCGGGGTTTTAAAAGTTGGCGAGACAAAGACAATCAGCATTACAATACTTCCGGGACAAAGTTCATACAAAGGGTCCTTAAGAAACGGTG
>NZ_JAJUJR010000313.1 GCF_029265225.1 Sedimentibacter sp. | reverse complement strand
AGCAAGGGAGAGGCTTTTTTTTATGCCCTAACCCAATTTATTCGACCGTAGGGAGAAATAAATTGATGGTAATTCAACCGCAATGAATTCCAAATTTGTGTGAGCGGCAGCGAGCGTACAAATTTGTGAATGAAACTGCGAGATTTATGCGAACGATAGTGAGCAAATAAATTGGTGAACGAAACTGCGATATGCCCTAACCCGGATTTTCCGCATACATACATTGTTAAGTTATCAAACGTAAAAAAATATAAATGGAGGAATAAAATGAAATCATACAATCCGCAATCTGTCGAGAAAAAATGGCAGGAAATTTGGGAAAAGAACGAAACATTCAAGGCACATGACAATTCTGATAAAAAGAAATTTTATGGTCTGGTAGAATTTCCGTATCCGTCAGGGGTAGGTCTTCATGTAGGCCATATTCGAGCATACACATCACTTGAGGTTATTTCAAGAAAAAGAAGGCTGGAAGGTTACAATGTATTGTTTCCTATAGGCTGGGATGCATTCGGACTTCCTACAGAAAATTATGCTATGCAGACAGGCAAGCATCCTAGAAAAGTTACAGACGACAACATAAAAGTTTTTACATCTCAATTAAAGGCAGCAGGATATTCATTTGACTGGTCAAGAACTGTCGACACAACAGATCCTGAATATTACAAATGGACTCAGTGGATTTTTGTTCAGCTGTTCAAACACAATCTTGCATTCAAGGACAAAACATATGTAAACTTCTGCAACAAGTGCAAGGTTGTTCTTGCAAATGAAGAATCACAAAACGGTGTTTGCGACCGATGCGGAAGCGAAGTAGTACAAATGGAAAAAGACGTATGGTTCCTGAAAATCAGGGAATATGCTGACAAACTTCTTGAAGGACTTAATGAAGTTGATTTTCTTCCAAGAATAAGACTTGAGCAGGAAAACTGGATTGGCCGTTCTTATGGTGCTGAAGTAGATTTCAAATTGAAAGATACAGATGACAATTTAAGAGTATTCACAACAAGACCGGATACATTGTACGGAGTTACTTTCATGGTTATTGCTCCTGAGCATCCTTTCCTTGAAAAATATGAATCCAGAATAACAAATTTAGATGAAATACATGATTACCAGGAACAGTCAAGAAAGAAGACTGAATTCGAAAGAGTGCAGCTCGCCAAGGACAAGACTGGTGTTGAAATAAAGGGACTTAAAGCAATCAATCCTGTTTCCGGCGAAGAAGTTCCGGTATGGGTTGCTGACTATGTAATGATGGGTTACGGAACAGGAGCTATAATGGCAGTTCCTGCTCACGACTCAAGAGACTGGGAATTTGCAAAAAAATTCAATATTCCAATAATTGAGGTTATAGCAGGCGGAAACGTTCAGGAAGAAGCCTTTACAGACGTTGAAGAAGGCACGATGGTTAATTCAGGCATTTTAAACGGCCTTCAGGTCAAAGAAGCAATTGCTAAAATGATAGATTATCTCCAGGAAAATAAACTTGGAGAAAGAAAAACAAATTACAAAATGAAAGACTGGGCATTCAACAGACAAAGATACTGGGGAGAGCCTATTCCAATAATTCACTGCCCTCACTGCGGAATGGTTCCTGTTCCTGAAGAAGAGCTTCCTGTAAGACTTCCGGATGTTGAAAATTATCAGCCTACGGACACAGGTGAATCTCCATTGGCAAACATTACAGAATGGGTTAATGTGAAATGTCCTGTTTGCGGCGGCGATGCAAAGAGAGAAACTGACACAATGCCTCAATGGGCAGGTTCATCATGGTATTTCTTAAGATACATGGACCCAAGAAATCATGAAGCTATAGCATCAAAGGAAAATTTTGATTACTGGGGACCAATTGACTGGTACAACGGCGGTATGGAGCATGTTACAAGACACTTGATCTATTCAAGGTTCTGGCACAGATTCCTTTATGATATAGGTGCAGTTCCTTTCCCTGAACCATATGCTAAACGTACAGCACAGGGTCTCATACTTGGTTCTGACGGAGAAAAAATGTCAAAATCAAGAGGCAATGTTGTTAACCCTAACGACATTATCGATGAATTTGGAGCAGACACTTTAAGAACATACATCATGTTCATAGGCGATTACGAAAAATATGCCATTTGGAATGATTCAAGCGTTAAAGGCTGCAAGAGATTCTTAGACCGTGCATGGAAACTTCAGGATATGATTGTTGAAGGTGAAGGCTATTCAGAAAAACACATGACATTGATGCACAAAACAATAAAGAAAGTAAGCGAAGATTATGAAGCAATGAAGTTCAACACTGCCATTGCTGCCATGATGAGCTTTGTAAACGAAGTGTTCAACGACGGTTTCGTTACAAAAGATGAGCTTAAAACTTTTATAACATTGTTAAACCCTGTTGCACCTCACATTACAGAAGAAATCTGGGAGGAACAAAACTTCGGAGGAATGCTTAACAAAGCAGACTGGCCTGTTTGGGACGAAAATAAAACAGTTGATGATGTTATAGAGCTTCCTGTTCAGATAAGCGGTAAGGTGAGAGGCAAAATCATCGTTTCAAAAGATGCTGATGTTGAAACTGCAAGAAAGCTTGCAACGGAAGATGAAAATATCAACAAGTATATGGAAGGAAAATCAATTGTAAAAGAAATTTATGTTGCAGGAAAAATCTACAACATAGTTGTTAAATAATTGATGAAATCAGCGGCGCTATAAAAAGTTCAGCGCCGCTTTTAATTTTTTTAAAAAAAGTGTTGACAAAGTTCTTTTATTAGTTTAAGATAACAAACAATTGAATCAATAAATGCGTTGAAGCAGAGAAAGATATTTTGGTCATTCACAGAGAGCCGGGCATGGTGGAAGCCGGCAATGAAGGAAATATGCAATATTCACTGCTGAGCATGTCTGTTCAACGGAAATCCAAGTAGACAGATGCGTCTTCCCACGTTACAGGGCTAGAAGTTGACAGACTTTGAAGAGATGATTTTATAATCATAATTAGGGTGGTACCGCGGATCTTTCGTCCCTATAAGCACATTTGAATAGTGTGTTTATAGGAATGAAAGATTTTTTTTTATGACCTAACCCCGTTGTTGCGAGCGATAGCGAAGCAAGAATGGTTGGTAGGTCAAACGCAACGAGTTCCAAATTTATGCGACCGGAGGGAGCTGATAAATTGGTGAACGAGACTGCGATATGACCAGCGACAGCCTACGGAAGTCAAAGGTAGGTCAAACGCAACGGAATCCAATTTTATGCGAACGATAGTGAGCTGATAAAATTGT
>NZ_JAJUJR010000374.1 GCF_029265225.1 Sedimentibacter sp. | reverse complement strand
ATGCAAATATAATTCTTTTTAACCTTTCAAGGCTGAATATTTCTGCAATTGAACAGTATTTATCAACCATGGACACAACCACTGATTCCTTGTATCTGGGAAGACTGAGAGTCAAAGGCCACATGTGCTTCACTATTATGTCTTCTTCAATACTGTTAAGCTCATAATATTTTCTTGCATTGTCAAGAGCTGTATAGGGATGCGTAAATCCATGCAGTCCTTCCTTAGTCCTGGTGGTGTGCCAGTCATACAAAAATAAGTCGTGAAGAAGCCCTCCCCGTGCAGCAGAACGATAATCCAGTCCAAGGCGTTTGCATGCCTCATAGCTCATGTATGATACTGTCATGCTGTGCTCCAGGCAGTCTATGTTGCTGTGCTGAATAAAGTTTTTCATTGACTTGACAATTTCATGGTCAATCAAGTCCCTGACGCATTCCATATATTCGCTGCAGCTGCCCATGCTTTCTGATTTTGAACCTGAACCTTTGAATATAGACATCAATACCTTCCTTAAATATTCATTGTGAAATTTGCTAACATTATAGTATAACAGTCATACTTTGTAAACATATTATTTCACTCCAATATAGAAAAATCCAGAAGATACTATTTATTACTATGACTTATTTATTGATATTGTCATAAAGAGAGTTTAAGAGAACCTTGCCGGGATCCTGGCTTAATTCCCACACTGCGGCTCCACCGAGGCCTTTTGTGTTTATGTAATCTGCCTTTAATCCCATAGACTGGGCATCGTCGTAGCTTATAAATGTTTTACCGTTGTACAGCCACGGAACCATGGACTGTTCATGAAAATATCTTACAAAGCCATCTTTGTTGAGGTAATTTGCTTCAATGGCAGCGTAGCTCAGTGATTTTCCTGATGAAAAGGTCTGATAAAGGCCGTTGTTGCCGGCGCTTGAAGTTTCAAACAAATATCCGTAAAAAGGAACTCCTGCAACCAGCTTTTCCTTTGGAAAACCTGCATTAATCCATGCATTGACGCTTGAATCAACACTCCACTTGTACTGAGGAGATGCATCAAGGTTGTTGTAAAGAGGAGCATTAAAATCAGTGTATGAATCCCATGTTCCATGAATGTCGTAAGTCATCAATATAGCATAGTCCAGGTATTCATGAAATATGCCGGGCTCTGTGTTCCCTATGTAGTAGCTGCTTGCTCCGCCTGCTATTGTAAGGAGATAATGCTTGTTGTCCTTCAAGCCCTGTTCATCCATTTTCTCACGAATTTTTTTCAGGAGCAATGTAAAGTTTTGCTTATCTTCAGGGCGCCTGGAGTTTCCAGCCAAACCGCCTCCAACAGGATATTCCCAGTCAATGTCAACGCCATCCAGTCCGTACATTGCAATGAACTCAACGCATCCTGCGGCAAAAGCTGCTCTTGATGCTTCAGTTGCAGCTGCATCTGAAAACTTTCCGGACCATGTCCATCCGCCAACAGAAATCAATATTTTCAAATCAGGATTAATTTTTTTAAGGTCCTGCAGCATTTTAAAATTTGCCGGATCCTTGTCAGGATATCCCAATACTATTTTAAAGTCAGAACCAATGTTGGCAAATGCATAATTTATGTGAGTAAGCCTTTTTGCATCCAACTTGTCCGGAGTAAAACCTGAATAAGCAGACCACGCAGCATAATAGCCCACAATTTTCTTTGCTGCTTCAGTTGAAGGAGCGGGAACATAATCCTTAGACAAAGTCACAGTTAAAATATTGCTTGGCCTTGACAGGTTTCTCCTTACATCCTTTGCCTTTACGTAAAATTCATACTTCATGTCCGGAGTCAGATTCTCAACCGTATAAGTGCAGTCTAAAGTTGATGCAAAATATGTACCGTCTTTGTAAATGCTGTACGCATTGACTCCCACATTGTCTGTTGCTGCATCCCACTCCAGTGTAACCGATGTTTCACTTGCAGCAGCAATTCGAAGATTGGTTGGAGGTGTAGGCGGCTGCTTGTCTGCTTTTTCTGCAAATGCTAAGTCATAGGATGATAAAAAAAGCAGAATAAAAGCAAGACCGATTGATAACGTTTTTTTGATTTTTAGGTTATTTTTCATGATAATCTCCTCTTGATGTGGTGATTAAAGTATAGCATAGCCCCTTTTATTAGGGTAATGCAATATATGGCAAGATGCTTTGCACTTAGATTTTCAGCCATTTTAATCCATGAATTCATAAAAAAAAGCCTTATATGGCTCATGTTGATGAAAAAGTAACATTTGACTTGAAAGGCTTAAGTGAAAAATTTACCGGTAGTGGAGCATTTAATGCCAAGGCTATTAACGCTGACCAGACGAAAATGACCGGCCATTTGGATATCAAAGCAGGAGTAATAATGGGACCTGTGATCAATCCAGCGTTAAAATCATTTGTTCCTAAAATGACTTCAGAATTAACGGAAGCTATTTCTCAAGAAATAACCAAACGCCAAAGTT
>NZ_JAJUJR010000369.1 GCF_029265225.1 Sedimentibacter sp. | reverse complement strand
GGTTTTCCTCCAGCACTTCCCTTGATTCAATATCAAGGTGGTTCGTAGGTTCGTCAAGAACAAGTGTGTTTGCATTTTCATAAATGAGCATGCCAAGCTTTAGTCTTGACTTTTCACCGCCTGACAGCGTGCTTATGTGCTTGTAGACATCGTCACCTGCAAACATGATTTTAGCCAGTTCCTTGCGTGCTTCACTGATGGAAATTCCATAATGATATGAAAAATAATCAACAATTGAAACATCTTCCCTGTCGAAAGAAACTTCCTGAGGAAGATATCCTATTTTCACATTGGAGCCTATTTTCACGCTTCCTGCATCGCTTTTTATGTCATCCAGGATTATTTTAAGCATTGTTGACTTACCTGTTCCGTTTTCTCCCAAAATGCAGAGACTGTCCCTGTAAAACAACGTAAAGCTTAAATCTTCAAACAATTTCTTGGAATCAAATGATTTCCCAATGTTTTCAACCTTTATTACTTCCCTGCCGGTCCTTGATACCTTGTCTATGTGAAAATCCGCAGTTTTCTTATCAACTATTGGTTTATTTATTTTTTCAATTTTTTCAAGCCTTTTTTCAAGTTCCTTCGCTCTTTTGTACATTTTGTCGGAATCACGCATTTCGCCCCATATGCGGTATCTTTGAATCTGATCTTCCATTTTTTTAATTTTTTTCTGCTGGCTTTCATATTCCTTCATTGCCTGCAGAAAACGCAGTTCTTTTTCAGCCACATATTTTGAATAGTTCCCGTTGTAAATCTGTACACCGTCAGGTTCAAGCTCGATTATTTTGTTTACCACCCTGTCAAGAAAATATCTGTCATGGGAAACTATTACAATGGTTCCCTGATACAAATTCAAATATTCTTCAAGCCATTCAACGCTTTTTATGTCCAAATGGTTTGAAGGTTCGTCAAGAAGCAGCAGTTCAGGCTCTTCAAGAAGAATTTTACCGAGAATTACCCTTGTTTTTTCTCCTCCGCTCAACAGATTAAACTTTCTGTTTTGAAGGTCCTCCGATATTTCAAGGCCTTTAAGTATTTTGTTCAGTTTTTCCTTCACGCTGTATCCGCCGGCTATTTCATAGGAGTCATGGAGATTGCCGTATTTTTTTATGGCTGTTTCAAGTTCTTCACCCTTAAGTATATCAAATGTATTTTCAATTTCTTCCATTTGATTTTTGATTTCTTCTGTATTTTTAAATGCTTCCTTTAAAACATCCAGGACTGTATTTTCATCGTCATAATTTGGTATTTGTTCAAGATATCCTATGGTTAATCCTTTTCTTTTGTTGGCCTGGCCTTCCTGAAAATTTTCGCTGCCTGCCATTATCTTCATCAAGGTTGTCTTTCCTGTCCCGTTTCGTCCTATCAAGGCAATCTTGTCCTTTGTCTTTACATCAAATGTGACATTTTCAAATATTTTATCTACACCGTACATTTTTGCTAAATTGCTTATTCCTAATTCAATCATTATATTCCCTCTATTTTTTATCATATGTAAACTTTTTACCTTACGGTAGAAAAAATTGGGTTAGGGCATACCCAGTCTCATTGCACAAATTTATTTGCTCCCTCTGGTCGCATAAATTTGGCATTCGTTGCGGTTGACCTACCACAATTTTTTCCTTCCTTATGGTCGAAAAAATCGGGTTAGGTCATACAAAAATACCCGTGGAACATACTACCGTCCCACAGGTATAACCTGCTGCCATTGGCCCAGCCCCATGAACAATGTTCATCGCCTGCTCAGTTTGTACTGTAGATTTACGTATAAATACGTTGCAGTGCAAAAAGAATTATTTAAATAATAATACTATATGTAAAAAAAATTGTCAAGATAATGAAAAAAAGCCCCCGCAGGGGCCTTAAAAGCTTTAGTTTTTCTTTCCGCCGGAATTTCCATTGCTGTTTTTATTGCTTTCAGTTTCAACAGATTTTTCCGTGTCTTTATCCTTATTTTTTGCTTCTTTCTGATACTGTTTTGTGGCATCCATTATGTCATTGACTGGTTTGTCAAGCCATTCTTCTTTGTGGAAATCTGCAGCATCTCCTGCAGCTTCTGCAGCCTCTTCAAGTTTGTCAACAAGGTTCATCTTTCCAGGCGTAACACCTTGTTCCTTTGCTTCATCCACCTTCTGCTGGCTTACTTTTACAACTTCAACTTCAACGCCTGCTTCATCTTCTATATCTTCATTTTTCTCTGATGCATTCTTTTCTTCTTTGACTTTTACTTTATCTTTATTTTCTTCTTCAGCATTCAAAGCTTTGATGTTTTCATTTTCTTCTTTTTGAGTATCATCAGTAATTTCAGCTTCTTCAGAATCTTTGTTTTCTACAGTCTCCAAGGCTTCTGAACTTTTTGAGCCGTTTGAAACCTGATGAGAATCTTTTTCTTTATTCTTTCCCACTTCTTCATTGACAGCTGTTTTTAAGGCTGCTGCCAGATTATTGGTTTTTTCTTCGCTCTTGCTTGAAGTTGCAACCACTACTCC
>NZ_JAJUJR010000294.1 GCF_029265225.1 Sedimentibacter sp. | reverse complement strand
CTGTAAAGGCCCTTGTGATATTCTTGTGTTAAAGAAAGGAGCACGTATGGGACTTGAAGAACGCACAGTATGTTTTGACAGGGATTTGGAAATTGAAGCTTATCGTTTTAAAGGTGTTATGCAGAAATTCCCAAACCATTTTCATGAATATTATGTAATAGGCTATATTGAAAGCGGCAAGCGCCGCTTGTCATGCAGGAACAATGAATACACCATTGGTACAGGTGATCTGGTGCTGTTTAATCCCATGGACAATCACACCTGCGAGCAGGCAGACCAGAACCCATTGGATTACAGATGCATCAACATCAAGACTGAAGTGATGAAAAGAGCTGTGCATGAAATTACCGGCAGGGAATATCTTCCCCAATTTTCACAGACTGTGGCATTTAACTGCGAACTTGTTTCACTTCTTTGTGAACTTCATCAGGCAATAATGGAAGAACAGACAGATTTCAAAAAAGAAGAAACATTTCTCTTTTTAATAGAACAGCTTCTGGATGAATACACGCTTCCTTATGCAGAAACTAAAGCCTGTGATCTGAAATCAGAAATAAAGGAAGTATGCAGCTACATAGAAGAACATTATGCAGAACACATCACACTTGATAATTTAAGCCAACTATCAAAAATGAACAAGTATTCCCTGTTAAGGTCATTCACCAGAATCATGGGTATCACTCCGTACCGTTATCTGGAAACAGTGCGTATAAATGAAGCAAAAAAGCTGCTTGAAAATGGAGTTGAACCGATAGATGCCGCAATGGAAACAGGTTTTGTGGACCAAAGCCATTTTTCAAACTTTTTCAAGGAATTTATAGGGCTTACTCCAAAACAATACAAAAACATTTTTACAAATAATAAAGACTGACATTGTAGAGGTAATTATGGAAAATCAAATTCAAAAATGCGTCATGGTAATAGATGAAACACTGCCCCTTGGAATCATATCTAACACAGCAGCAATCATGGGAATAACATTGGGCAAACAAATACCCGATAGAATCGGTTCAGACGTTACAGACAAAGACGGAAATACTCACATAGGAATCATTGATATTCCCGTTCCCATATTAAAAGGAAATCATTCATTACTCAAGGAACTTCGAAGACGGTTGTATGAACCGGAATTTTCAGATTTGACTGTTGTGGACTTTTCGGACGTTGCCCAAGGCTGCAACACATATGACGACTTCACCAGAAAAATTTCCGGCGTGCCTGAAAGCGAGCTCAAATATTATGGCGTTGCCATCTGCGGAAACAAAAAACTGGTCAACAAACTTACGGGCAGCATGCCACTGCTCAGATAACTGTCTGGATTCTCCCGACAGTTTTTTTAATATTTTCAGGAAAAAAATATTAATTTTTACAAATATTATGTATTTTAAAACATTCCTGTGGTAATATAAATATATACTTAATTTCAGGAGGTATTTATGAAATTCAACGAATATGAATATGTGCGACCGGAAGTGGCAGAAGTCAAGGCTCAATATTCATCACTGATAGAAAAATTCAACAATTCAGACAGCGCAGATGAGCAATATAAAATTATAAATGAACTGAACGAAATATCAAAAAACGTGGACACAATGTTTAATTTGGCATCAATAAGGCATTCCATCAACACAGCAGATGAATTTTACGACAAGGAAAATGAATATATGGATGAAGCAGCTCCTATATTCAAGGGTTTGACCGTTGAATATTACAAGGCTCTTATAAATTCCAAATTCAAGGAAGAACTTAAGAAAAGAATTCCTCCTCAGTATTTCACAATGGCTGAACTTGAAATCAAATCCTTTTCTGATGATGTAATTGCAGAGCTGCAGGAAGAAAACAAACTTCAGAGCGAATACGACAAGCTTATTTCCTCAGCAAAGATAGATTATGACGGCAAGGTTTTAAACCTGTCGCAGATGCAGCCATACATGCAGTCAGCAGACAGAAAGACAAGAAAGGAATCATACGAAAAATACAGCGGATTCTTCAGGGACAATATAGACAAATTTGATGAAATTTATGACAAGATGGTCAAGGTAAGAAACAAAATTGCTGTGAAGCTTGGCTACAAAAACTTCGTGGAACTGGGATACATCAGGCTTCACCGATCAGAATACAATTCCAGAGATGTTGAGGGTTACAGAAACCAGGTACTGAAATACATAGTTCCCTTGACTATAAAACTGAGAGAGCGTCAGGCAAAAAGACTTGGAATTGAAGATTTCAAATACTACGACAAGGACTTAATCTTTACAACAGGCAATGCTGCTCCAAAGGGAGATACACAGTGGATGCTTGACAAAGCTCAAAAAATGTATTCCGAGCTTTCAAAGGAAACCGGAGAATTTTTCAGCTACATGGTTGAAAGCAACCTGTTTGACCTTGAGACAAAGCCAAACAAACAATCCGGAGGATACTGCACATTCATTCAAAACTACAAATCACCTTTTATTTTTGCAAACTCCAACGGTACATCCGACGATGTGGATACACTTACTCATGAGGCAGGTCATGCCTTCCAGGTTTATGAAAGCAGGAACATAGAGTTTCCTGAGCTCATATTCCCAACACTTGAAGCATGCGAAATTCACTCAATGAGCATGGAATTCATAACATGGCCGTGGATGAACCTGTTTTTTGAAGAAAATGAATTGAAATACAAGTTTTCACATTTGTCAAAATCCATGCTGTTCATACCTTACGGTGTAACCGTGGATGAATTCCAGCACAAGGTTTATGAAAATCCGGATCTTACTCCGGCAGAAAGAAGAGCTATTTGGAGAGAAACAGAAAAGAAATACCTTCCATGGATTGACTATGAAGACAACAAATTATATGAAGAAGGCGGATATTGGTTCAGACAGGGACACATATTCGACGATCCGTTTTATTACATAGATTACACGCTGGCTCAGGTATGCGCTTTTCAGTACTGGGTTAAATTCACTTTTGAAGATAAAAAGAAGGCATGGGAAGATTATCACCACCTTTGCCAAATTGGAGGAAGCAAGCCGTTTCTAGAGCTTCTGAAAGAAGGAAACTTAAACAGCCCGTTTGAAGATTCAACCATAGAATCAGTAATTGAACCAATCAATAAATGGCTGGACAATGTTGACGACACAAGGCTGTAAACTTGCAGTGGATTTCTGATTATTTCTGAACGCGGGCAGACGCAAAAATAATAAAAACCATGAAATTTGCTAGTTAACTTTCATGGTTTTTTTCATTCAATATTTTCTTCATTGTAGTCGTAAGTTCATTGAAAATTGTTTTAAACTGCATGTCTTCCAACCCTATTACATCTATGTTGCACTTGCTTACAGGAAGAAGAAGTTTTCTCGCCGGACTGCTCGCTATTGCTTCGGACATCCTCGGGCTTATCTCCCCCATCATGGAATTGGCTGCAATTATAGCCAGCGGTCCTATGATTATGTCCGCCTTCATGCAGTTCCATGATATTGCATTTTCTCCTGTTGCTCCTTCGTGAGCTCCGGATTTTAACATGTTGGAAGTTGCCTGGGAG
>NZ_JAJUJR010000404.1 GCF_029265225.1 Sedimentibacter sp. | reverse complement strand
GGTCAATAGGCTTATCTGTTTCAAGCATGAGCAAAAACATGGTGTCGTCATCAGTTATGCCTGTGAGATTCAATATTTTGCTTATGAAGTAGGCAAGGAGCCCTGCAATAAAAAGTCCTCCCAGATTTCCTACAATGGCGCACAGAGTTTTCTTATCGGCTCCGTTAATTGTCAATAGGCTCATGAAAATTATGAAGATGCTCACGATTACTGATGATAAATATATGTTGTTTCCTTTAAGAATTGACGGTACAAACACCAGGAATACGGCTAAACATGTGAGAACCAGTGAAATTATGGTGTTTATTCCTTTTTTCCTGCCGAACAATATTATGAGAAGGAAGAAACTTATCAAAAGCATCAAAAGAACAGTGCTTCTGTCATATTCAACAAATGTCCATTCTTCACCCTCGCCGTCTCTTGCAATGAGTGAAGAGATGAGAATATCGTCGCCTTCTTCAACCATTTTTGCATCCACAGCCACCATGTCATCCATATACTGTTTTGCATCTGTGAAAGTTCCTTTCAAATCACCGTTAGTTATTTCTGCCGTGAAGATTATGGTTGTGCTTGAAAAGTTCTCATAGCCATTGTCTATATTTTCTTCTGAAACATCATTGATTGAAACAACTTCAGCTCTGTAGGATTTGTTGTATTGCTGTCTTGCGAAGCTTACCTTGTTCATGTTGTAACCTACAGCAATAAATGCTATTGAAAGCAGTATTGTCAAAATGTAAACCAATTTATCCTTATTTGAATTGTTAAAATTTTTCAGATCCATAACATACCTCATTAAAATTTAATCTGATTCAGTATATCATAACTAACAAATTATTCAACTTAAAATCACAAAAACATAGATAGCACCCAATTTTCTTTTTAATTCGAAAATCGGGTGCTATCTATTTGGGTTTTCTGATTCAAATCCTGTTGGAATCACCTCATTCGTCGCCATCAAGATCAAATCAACTTTCTTACATCTGTTTTCATTTACTGATACTTTGACTGCAAATTGAGCTGTTTCATCAATCAGCTCTTTTTCTTCAACTGTATGCAGTGACCTGTTGGGATTACTCGCAGATTTTTGTAAGTAAGTACAATTTGTTGTATAAATAATATACCCAGCAGAATAACCTTTAAACATTTGTTTAATAAATTATATGCAGATGTACAATAAGGGGTTACAGTTGAAGAAAAGTTACAATAATTTGTGTGAAAACGATTATATTGACATTAATTGTCGAAATTGCTATACTTAAAGAAAATATGTTGTATGAAAGGAGCAATTATGGGTAAATTTGTAGTCAGAGAAGTAAATTCAGGTTTTAAATTTGATTTGAAGGCAACAAACGGACAGGTTATAGCAAGTTCAGAGGTTTATTCTTCAAAACCATCCTGTCTGAAAGGCATTGAAAGCGTGAAACACAATGCACCGATTGCAAACCTGGAAAACCAGTTAAACGAAGGTTATGAGGTAATGAAAAATCCTAAGTTTGAAGTATATGCTGATAAGGCAGGCGAATTCAGGTTCCGTCTCAAAGCCAAAAATGGTGAAATCATAGCAACATCTGAAGGGTATAAAGCACTTGACAGCTGCATGAATGGTGTGGAGAGTGTCCGCAAAAATTCAGAAAATGCAGTAATAGAATAAAAAAATAAATTAAACGGGGCAGCTCTGTGAGCTGTCCCGTAATACTATTGATTCATCTCGATTATGTCATCCTGAACGATAGTGAAGGATCTCATCTTTGTTGAAAACATGAGATTCTTCGGCTGCGCCTCAGAATGACAACGTCCTATATACATTGTCATCAAACTGACGTTAAAGTCCAACTGTCCCGTAATTTTTTATTCCATTCGGCCCCATTTCATTTCAGTGCCGTCTTTATCATATTTTTTTCTTTTTCCTGTCACATGTTCAATATCAATTCTCAAAAGATATGTAACATTGTAGCTTACATCAATTGCTGCGTCAAAATATTTCATGTCGTCAGGAGTGTATTTCTCGCTTATTAGTCTAAGTCCAAGAATTTTCTCGCTTTTATCTTCAACTATGCTCACATTTCCAAACACAACTGCAGATTCAAACTCTGTGGTGAATCTTGTTTCCAGGGTTTTCTTTATTTCCTGATTTGCATCTGTGTTTTCATTGAGTTCAACAGGAACATGCACGTCTCCAACAAATGACATGCAAACTTTTGGATTTCTTTTTATATTTTCAATTTTAGTTCCAAGT
>NZ_JAJUJR010000314.1 GCF_029265225.1 Sedimentibacter sp. | reverse complement strand
ATTTAGTATTCTTTTTCTTGTTGTATGTTCTCTTGCGAACTTTTTGAGTTTTGGCTGGTTTTGCAGATTCCGTTTCCTGTTCTGTTGGATTGTGCCTTAATGACACCCACAGAGATGTTCCTTCTGCTCCCTTTGTATGCATTTCAAGGAAGTCAAATTTCTTAAGAAACTTCGAAAGCTTCGTGTCGCCGTAATTTCTCACGTCAAAATCAGGATATCTTTTTACAAGCCTGCTTCCCAATTCTCCTATGTTCATGCTTTGATCTTCATCATCTATTTCATTTACCATTTTGATTATTGCCATCTTGATGGTGTTTATATCAGTCATGGTCTTGTCATTTTTATCCTGCTGGTTATTTTTAGCTGATTTTGAAGTTTTATCTCCCGTCTGGCTCTCCCCTTCAGTCTTTGTATAATCGGCCTTTGACCCGGAGGTATTGTCTGCAGACATTTGATTTTCTGATTCTGCCAGTACATCAAGATATTTGAACTGATTACAGGAAGCTATAAATGGCTTTGGTGTTTTCTTTTCTCCCATTCCAACAATCAGCATACCTGACTCCCTGAGCCTCGAAGACAGTTTTGTAAAATCACTGTCGCTTGACACAATGCAAAATCCGTCAACATTGCCGGAATACAAAATATCCATGGCATCAATGATCATGGCTGAATCCGTGGCATTTTTCCCTACAGTGTATCCATACTGCTGTATTGGCGTAACCGAGTTTTCAAGAAGGACATCTTTCCATGAAGAAGTATTTGGCTTTGTCCAATCTGCGTATATTCTCTTGTACGTTGCAACACCGTAATTCGTAATTTCGTCCAATATGTATTTTATGTATTTTGCTGAAACATTGTCCGCATCTATCAGCACCGCAAATCGTTTTTCTTCAACCATGGCACTTCCCTCTCTGAAATTATGTTACATATATAATACTTCAATTAACATAATTTTTCAACAAAAACAAATACTAAATGAATATTTGGATAAATTGTTCTGATATGTTTTATAAATTATTATTCAGCTGCAGTCAGATAGTTATACAAAATTTTATTAAATTGTGCTTGACAGTTTCAAAAATTGATAGTATTATTATATTGTAATCATTACAAGTTAAAAATAATTACATTTAAAGAAGGGATATAATGAAAATAACTTTTGAGGATTTGCTGGATGAACTTAAGAAAAACAATATACGTCTTTCACATCAAAGATTGAAGGTACTGGAATTTCTTGTTTTAAACCAATGTCACCCCACAGTTGATCAGATTTACAGCGGACTTCACAAGGAAGTTCCGACGCTGTCAAAAACAACCGTATACAACACGTTAAATTCACTGACAGAAGCAAGACTGATAAGAGTAATCAACATTGAAGACAACGAAACAAGATACGATATCAATACTTTTAATCACGGCCACTTTAAATGCCAGCAGTGCAAAGAAATTTATGATTTCGGCATAGACATCGATTCGTTTGACACCAATGATTTAAACGGATTCAGAACAACAGACAAAAACGTGTATTTCAAAGGTATATGCCCCAAATGTTCAAATGCTTAATAGCCGTAAGGCAGAATATAAAAAATAAAATTCATGGAGGATATTATGGAAGATAACAAGACACTTAAAAATTTAATGGATGGTTTCGCAGGAGAATCACAGGCTAACAGAAAGTACCTTGCATACGCTAAAAAAGCCGAAGCAGAAGGAAAAACAAATGCAGCTAAACTATTCAGAGCAGCATCTGACGCAGAAGCATTGCATGCTCAAAAACATTTAGAAGTTGCAGGAAAAATCAAGACTACAGCTGACAACCTGGCAGATGCAGTTGCCGGAGAAACATTTGAATTTGAAAGCATGTATCCTGAATTCATCAAAGCTGCCGAAGCTGAAGGAAACAAAGCTGCAATAAATTCATTTACTTTTGCAATGAAAGCAGAAGAAGTTCATGCGAAATTATACAAAGAAGCTTTGGAAAGTATAGACAGCACAGAAGAAGTTACTTACTACTTATGTCCTGTATGCGGAAACATTGAAACATCTGTTCCTGATAAATGCAGCATCTGCGGCGTTCCAGGCACAAAGTTCATAAAATATTAATATTCAATATGCAATTATAAACCGTTCAAATTGATGAACGGTTTTTTAATGCCTGATCATCTGTCAGTTTAAATTATTTATTCCTTTCCTGAAAGTCTAATTGAATATTTTGTCGAAATAATGTAAAATTAAGTGACTATTTCAGATAGATTAATTAATATTGAAAGGAGTGTATTCATGTTTACTATAGATAAATATGTTGTTGCCGAAAGTCTGGATCAGGCCTATGAGCTTAATCAAAACAGACGAAATGTTATAATCGGCGGAATGCTCTGGCTTAAAATGGGAAGGAAAAAAATAGGAACAGCTATTGACCTTTCTAATCTTAATCTTGATTCAATTGAAGAAGATGATGACAGTTTTAAAATAGGTGCAATGTGCACACTGAGAGATGTGGAAACTCACTTTGGACTGAACAGTTGTTTCAACAATTTGTTTTCAAAATCAGTTGAACACATTGTGGGAGTTCAAATGCGAAATCTTGCAACTGTGGGAGGAAGCATTTATTCAAGATTTGGTTTTTCAGATATTTTGACTGCTCTTTTGTCTCTTGACAGCTATGTTGAGCTGCACAAAGGAGGCATTGTTCCTCTATACAAATTTATAGACATGCCTTACGACAATGATATTCTTGTGAGAATCATTATAAATAAGGATGGCAGGTCATCATGCTATCAAAGCCACCGCATGAGTTCTTCTGATTTTCCCGTTCTTGCCTGCGCAGTTTCAAACAAAGGAAATGAATGGTATGTTTCAGTTGGTGCACGCCCTGGAAAGGCAGTTTTGAAACAGTTCACATTAAGTGAAAAACCAAGCAAAGAAGAAATAGAAAAGGCTGTTGTAGATATAACCAAAACAATGTCATTCGGAACAAATATGAGAGGAAATATGAAGTACCGCAGACTTCTTGCTGACGTTCTTATAAAAAGAAACATGGAAGAAATAATAGGAGGAAATCATGCAGATTAAATTATGGATTAACAACAAAGAATTTAATGATGACATTGCACCTGATATGCTGCTTCTTGATTTCATAAGGTCCAAAGGTTTCTTAAGCGTGAAAAGAGGATGCGAAACATCAAACTGCGGTTTGTGCACTGTCATGCTTGAAAATAATCCTATACTTTCATGCTCAACTCTTGCAGT
>NZ_JAJUJR010000164.1 GCF_029265225.1 Sedimentibacter sp. | reverse complement strand
GACCGTAGGAACTGCTGACGCTTATGTTGTCCAGTGGAAGGCTTTGAATTTTAACCATTTTTATCACCGATTATACCTGGAATGTCAGTTTTTTCACTGACACCTTTATCAGCATCAGAAATGTTTTCAAAATATTTGTCCACAGTCTTGTCAATTTGCGTTTTGGCATATGCTTCTATACTGTCAAATGATGCCTGCACCATTTTCTCCACGCATTTTTTTGTTATGACAATTCTTAAGGGACGCGGTACCATGTTGTACAATGTGTCAACAACCCATGTGAATTTCTGACCACCAGCCTTGCTCACATCTTTGTACATTTCTTCTGCTTCGGTAATATATTTAATTGAACTGTTTATAATTTTTTCGTTTGTCCTAAGATATGCAGACAATGCTCCAAAAATTACAGTCAACAATGGAATTATCAATTCCAGAAATTTTTCCAGATCTATATTCATAAATATCACATCCTCAAGTAAGATATTACATTATATTCAAGAGGCATGTTTTGGTTATTGCAGTAAAATCAAAATAAAAAAGCCCGAAGGCTTTAGTTTTATTCAATATTTCAGTTTCAAGTCATATGTGGACTTTAAAGCTGCTTCCAGACCGGCTCCGTCATAGTCATATGCCATGTCAGTTATGGTTATGTTCATATGTTTTTTGTCATAGAGCAAATCAACATCTTCTCCCACAGTGCCGTCGTTGTTTACAATCCTCACAACAGGACGCATTATGTTTTCTGAATTGTTCTTTACTACCACAGCGATTCTTTTGTCGCTTAATCTTACGAAAGTCCCGATAGGATATGCTACTATCACTTTTAGAAAACTTTTCAATATTTCGTAATCAAAGTGCTTGTCGACACAGCCCATTACATATTCTATAACTTCACTTGGGAAGGAAGTCATTCTGTAGGATCTGTCTGAGGTGAGTGCGTCGTACACATCGCACACTGCCAGAACCCTGCCATAATAATGAATATTGTCTCCAGCAATGCCGTAAGGATATCCAGTTCCGTCAAGTTTCTCATGGTGGCTTTGTATGCCTGAAAGAACGCTGAAAGGTACAAGGTCCTTCAACAATGTTACAGCATTTACAGGATGGGTCTTTATTATTTCAAATTCTTCGTCTGTGAGTTTGTCCGGCTTGTTGAGAATTTCCAGGGGTATCATCATTTTGCCTATGTCGTGAAGAAGCCCTGCCATTCCCAGGTCATGGAGCATACTTTCTCCAAGTCCCAGGGAAATTCCTGTTGATATGGCCAGAGTTGCCACGTTGAGGCAATGCTGATATGTGTAGTTGTCATAATTTTTAAAATCTACTAAGTTATATGTAAGGTCGTCCTTGTATAAAATTTCTGTTATAAGACTGTTTACAATTCCGGATAGCTGTCTTATGGCTGTTGCATGAACTTTTCCAGAACTCATTTTCAGTTCATAATAAACATCCTTCACGGTTTTCAAGGACTTTGCCTTAAGTGCGTCATTTATGTATGAATCTACTTCAATATCGGCAAAGGCTTCACTTTCAATGTAAGCTCCTTCTATACCGTGGTAATTAATTCTATTGATAAATGTATTGTTTAAAACCTGGCCTTTTGTCAAGAGCAAGCTGTTAAAATTACTGCTGTTGTACAAAATGATGTCTTTTGCTAAAATCATTCCCGGCTTAAGATATTTGTTTGTGATAAATAACATTCATAACTCCAATGATATATTTTTATTCTAAGTTAGTATAGCATAAAGAATTACAATATTCTACAAATTTTTTAGTGTCAATGAAATTGAAAATTGATGAGTTTTATTATAATCCTGAGGCAACAACTTTGGCTTAGGCGTAACTTTTAAATATGCATCATCTAATAAATTTAAAAGTGTTAAGAAAATCATGTTTGTTTAAAATTGTCCGAATACTTAAATTATTGTCAAAAGTCGTTAAGTAAATTTAATAATGTTCAGAAAACAGAAGTTTTGTTCTATAAGTTCTTAAGTTATCCACAACTGTGGATAGAATTGTTAACAACTCACTAACTTGAAAAATCTAATGCAGATTGATGTCAAGAACTATTTATAAATCACCTCAAAAAACTTTTTGTTGAAATTTCAATAAATTTGGAAAAACATATTTGCACAGCTTATCCACTGTTGTGGACAAGTGTTGAAAAGTTAACTGAAGCATAAATATTAATAAATAAAATTTTCCATAAAATAAAAATAAGCCAGGTGACATTATTCGACATGAGCAGGATTTCACGTAATATATAATAATGGTTGTTCCGGAACTAAAGATGTATACTATGTGAGCGTAAAAGCGGTACACTGAACAAATTATATGGGAATATTCGGGGGAATATGGAACGTATAACAAATTTGTCGGCAAAAGCAAAAAGACGCAATCTCAATTGCGTCTTTTTGTTATAATTCGGAGGTAAAGTTATGTTTACTTGTCTATTTTATAATTCTGGCTCGATCAGTCCATAATTATCGTCTTTTCTTTTGTATACTACATTTACTTCTTCAGTGTCTGCATTCAGGAAAACAAAGAAATTATGTTTCAATAAATCCATCTGCAGTATGGCTTCTTCTATATTCATAGGCTTTATTGCAAAGCGCTTAGTTTTTACTACCTTGAATTCCTCTTCCTCCTCATCTTCAAGAGGTTCGATATTTTCAAATTTTATTGATTCGTTAACATGCTTTCTGTCCTGGAGTTTTGTTTTAAATTTTCTGATCTGCTGTTCTAATGATTCCACTGCTTCATCTATAGCGTTGTACATGTCATCGGAATATTCTTCTACACGTACTATTCTGCCATTGAAAGGAATAGTCACCTCAACTTTATGTATTTTCTTTTCGATGCTTAAAACTACCTTGGCTTCAATATCCTGCTGAAAAAACTTATCCAGTCGTAATAATTTTTTGATTGCTGCCTCCCTTAATGCATCTGTGAGTTGCATGTTTTTTCCATATATAGATATTTTCATGCGGTCAGCCCCTTTCAAGTTATTTATTAATAATATACTTAAATATTACCCAAATATGAAACAAATAAACATTTTAAATAATTTAATTTAAAATAATGAGAATCAGAAGCAGGAACAATTATTGAAAACCTTGCTTTTTCAGTGGTATTCTTATAGAAGGCCGCGGGAGGACACAAGGTAGGGTTAGGGCATAAAAAAAAGATGCTTTCGCATCTGTAATTCTATTCAACAACATACGCTGCTTTTTTTGCATTGTATGCCATTTTTCTGAAGTTGTTGGCGTATTCTATTGTTGCAATGCACTTGTCCACATAGCTGACTATCCAAGCTTCCTTAGACTTAGGCAGTCCAAATGGAAACATGTGTCCTTTTATTATATCTTCTTCTTTTTCGTTTAAGTCGAAATATTTGCTTGCGTTGTCAAATGCTATTATCGGATGTATGATTGCATGCTTGATTGAATCAGTTATGATTCTGGGACTTAATGTCTTTTTAAACTTGTATAGGAAGAAATCGTGAAGCAAAGCCCCTCTGATTGCTGCCTCCCAGTCCAGATTGCGTTTATACGCCATTTGGTAAGCATAAAATGCTACCTTTATGGAATGCTCAAATACACTTTCATCATGATGTTTCAGGTATCTCATTTGCTGATATTCTTCATGTTCAATGATTGGTCTTGCAACTTCCATAAATCTGTCATCGAAATATATCATTTTCCCATCCTTAAGAAATTTAATTTCAATTGATGCATAACCGGCTGTCGGTATTCAATTTCATAAAATTAAAATACTCCTACATAATATTACTAATGAATAAAAAAAGCAATTAAAAAATAATTAAATATATGACATTATTTTGATTCTCTAAATATTAATTTATTGTCATTGAAGGCGGGATTAATTTGCGTTGGTAATAATAAAAGCCGCTTATATTAAGCGGCTTTGCTTTCTATTTAATTACTTGATTAATAAATATATGATGCTGGATTTACTACTGACCCATACTTCATTATTTCAAAATGCAGGTGAGGTCCTGTAGAAACTCCTGTATTTCCAACAGCTGCGATTATTTCTCCCTGATAAACTTTATCTCCGGCAGAAACATACATGTTGCTGCAGTGTGCATATCTTGTTGTAAAGCCGCCACCGTGGTTGACTAATATGGAGTACCCGTAGCTTCCGTCCCATCCTGCTGAAATCACAGTGCCGCCGTCAGCAGCCTTTATGGATGATCCTGTAGCCTTTGCCAGGTCCAGACCTCTGTGGAAGCCGCCGCTTCTGGAGCCGAATCTTGAAGATATTGTTGCTCCCGGAAGAGGATTTATGAAAGTTCCTGTTCCTATTCTTGGTGGTGGATCCTGAGTACCTGTTGTTACTATTTCTGTTGTAGGTTCTGTTACTACTTTTTCTGAAACAACTTCTTTTGCAATTTGAATGCCGTTTTGTTCTGTTACTATTGCTTCTATTTCTGAAACACCGTATTCTCCTTGTCTTTCAACAATCTTTTCATCGTTGAACATGTATGAAACATACTGATATTCTGTTTCGTAAGGAGTTTTTTCTTCCTGTGTTACTTTTCTTGTAACCTGTACGTTTACAAATGGTTTTGGAACCACAAGGTTCAATTCATCGCCTATTTGTATGTGTTCTGAATCAGATGAAGGATTTGCGGATATCAACTCGTCAAGGGACATATTGAAATATTCTGCTATTGTCCAGTAAGTGTCTCCTTCTTCGACAATGTATTTCTGCTCTTCATCTGTACCTTTGATTATGTAATCAGCCAGTTCTTCAGCAGTCTTGATTTCTGTGTTGGATGCGTTGACTTTTTTAATTTCAACATTTTCCTGAGTATTTACTTCCATTATTGATGCCTGGTCGTAACTTTCAGTAAAGTAATTTTTTACTTCTTCAAGAACTGTGTTTGCTTCGTATTCTGAATTAACAACACCAACTTGATTTCCATCTACAACTATTGCATAAGCAAGAATGGAATATTTCACATTATCCTCAAGCACTTTATAAAGCTCTTCAGGAGAAGCTATTTCTTTATCCTTTGCCTTGGATGGCTGTACTTCAAAATTATTTTCAATTTCAAGTTCATGCTGGTATTTTTCTTCAAGATCTGATTCAAGTTTTTCAAGGACAGTGTCTAATTGTTCGGAATCTCTTACTTTGACAAGTTCCTTTCCATCTGCCAATATTGAAAAACTGTCAGTTGAAAACACGTTGTTTTCGTGTGTATCCAAATAATTTAAAGTGTATGTTGTACTTAAAATCAATGTTGTTGCGCATGTAAGAGCAATGGCGCCTTTGACTTGTTTATTTAAGGAATTGAATTTACTGAGGACTTG
>NZ_JAJUJR010000454.1 GCF_029265225.1 Sedimentibacter sp. | reverse complement strand
GTTTGCTCCTGCTTTTGCCATATTTGTTGCAAGAATGGTTCAAGGCGTTCAGCAAATTCAGTTTACCGACACATTCCACATTGCAAAGGTGCCTGTCCTTGGAGACATTCCTTTCATCGGTCCTGTTTTGTTTCAAAACTGCTACATAACAACTTATATAGGAATTGCCGTAGCAATAATATCTGAAATTGTAATAAATCGCACAAAATTCGGTCTCAGGCTTCGTGCTTGCGGAGAATTTCCACAGGCGGCAGACTCAGTTGGAATAAACGTATATAAAATTCGTTACGCAGGTGTTATAATTTCCGGCGTCCTTGCAGGCATAGGAGGTCTTGTGTTTGTAGTGCCAACATCAACAAACTTCAACGCAACTGTTGCCGGCTATGGATTTTTGGCACTGGCCGTGCTCATATTCGGACAGTGGAGAACAAAAAAAATATTTGTTGCAGCATTTTTCTTCGGTATCATGAAGACATTTGCATCAGCTTATTCAGGAATTTCCTTTTTAAAAGGTCTTCCCATTTCCAATGAGGTTTACAAGATGATTCCTTACATTGCTACTCTTATTGTGCTTGCATTTTTCTCCAAAAGCTCACAGGCTCCAAGGGCTGAAGGAATTCCATACGACAAGGGAAGCAGATAAAAATCTCCATGGCGATTTTTATTTATATGTTGTAAAATAGTATGCATATTGGTAAAATATTATAAAATACTTAAGGCTGAAAGGAGAAAATATGTTTGCTGATAATAAGTTATGGATAGGAAAAAGCGATAGACGTGTTTATCTTGAACCAAAAATGGCCAATCGTCACGGGCTGGTTGCAGGAGCCACCGGAACAGGCAAGACAATCACCTTGAAGGTTCTTGCTGAATCATTCAGCGAAATGGGGGTGCCTGTTTTTCTAGCGGACATTAAGGGAGACCTGGCAAGTCTAGCTGCCCCCGGAACTGACAATGAAAATATGCAGGAAAGAATAAAGCGCTTTGAAATAGATAATTTCTCATACAAATCTTTTCCAGTTCAGTTTTGGGATTTGTTCGGTGAAGGTGGACTTCCTGTGAGAACAACAATTTCAGAGATGGGTCCTCTTCTTTTGTCACGGATACTTAATCTTAATGACACTCAGACAGGAGTCATGAACATTGTTTTCAGGGTGGCAGACGATAAGGGGCTTCTGCTTCTTGACCTGAAAGATTTAAGAGCAATGGTTCAGTATGTTGGAGATAATTCAAAGGAATTTACCCTTGACTACGGCAACATATCTTCTCAAAGCGTTGGAGCCATTTTAAGAAACATGATGGCCCTTGAAGACCAGGGAGGAGAATATTTCTTCGGAGAACCAGCTCTTGATTTCAAAGACTGGATGAAAGTTGACCCTGACAACAGAGGATACATTAACGTACTGCACAGTCCTAAGTTGTTTTTAAACCCATCTTTGTATTCCACATTCCTGTTGTGGATGCTGTCAGAGCTTTTTGAAAATCTCCCAGAAGAAGGAGACATGGAAAAACCCAAGATGGTATTTTTCTTTGATGAAGCTCATTTATTGTTTGAGGATGCACCTAAAATTCTACTTGATAAAATTGAACAGGTTGTAAGACTCATACGTTCCAAGGGAGTAGGAGTATATTTTGTTACACAAAGCCCGACAGATTTGCCTGATGCTGTTCTTGCACAGCTTGGCAAC
>NZ_JAJUJR010000410.1 GCF_029265225.1 Sedimentibacter sp. | reverse complement strand
ATGCAGCAAGCCATTCGGATATAATTCCTATTGGTATGTTCACGGAACCCTTCCACGGCAGAGGGAAAAGAAATATAAAAACTCCAAGCGCTGATGGTATTGCAAATTTCATGACGCTATTTGAATTTATTTTTGTAATTTTGTCATTGTTCATAATGTTCTCCTTTAATTTTTAAAAATGCTCATTTTTTCAATTCTGTCGAAGGCTTCTTTAAGTTTTTCAACTCCCACTGTGCATGCAAGTCTCAAATATCCTTCTCCGCAGTCTCCAAATGCAATTCCCGGTATTGTAAGCACATGTGCCTCCTTAAGTATGGCATCGCTGGCTTCAACTGAACTCAATCCGGTTTTTTTAATGTTCACGAAAAGGTAAAATGTTCCCTTGGGGCTTAAGACTGACATGTTTGGAATGCTGTTGATTCTTTCTGCTGCATAAAACACACGTTCCTTATACTCTTTGATTATTTCAGGCTGTATTTCTTTTCTGTTTCTCAAGGCGTAAATGGCTCCTCTTTGAGAAATTGAAGGAGAAGTAAACACAAGGTTTTCATTTATCTGCTGAATTACATTGATTATGAAATCAGGCGCAATGATGTTTCCTATTCTCCATCCGGTCATGGTGAAGTTTTTTGAGAAGCTGTTTATTATTATAGTTCTTTCCTTCATGCCTTCAATTGATGCCATAGGTATGAATGGCTCGTTGAAACAAAATGATGTGTAGATGTCATCAGATATGACCAACAGGTCATGTTTTACTGCAATGTCTCTTATGCTTTCGAGTGTTTGTCTTGAAAGAATGTTGCCTGTAGGGTTGCAGGGAGAATTTATTATGATTGCTTTAGTTCTTTCATTGATTAATTGTTCAAGTTTCTCAATGCTTATTTGAAAATCTTCATGTTCATAGGTAGAAAGTTCCACAGGAATTCCTCTGGCAAGCTCCACCTGCTGATGGTAAGGAGTGAAGTACGGCGCCTGAAGTATGACTTCGTCACCATCATCAAGAATTGCTTCAAGAACCAGGTACATTGCCAGACATCCGCTGGTAGTCACAAATATTTCCTTATCGTTAACGTCCAGCCCGTATTCTTCTTTGTAGAATTTTGAGATTTCGCTTCTCAGCTCTGCGTCACCTCTGAAATCCGTGTACTTTGTATGTCCCAGCCTGGCATCCTTAAATGCGTTGTCAATTATGATATTGTGAGTAATCAAGTCAGGATCTCCAAGGCTTAAATTGATTACATCATCGAAATTTTTAGCAAGTTCATCTACCTGGCCCATAGGGGTGGATTTATTTTTCCAGTATCTTTTTGATATAAATTTATTTTTCACTGTTTACCTCCTGAAGTCATTTTAAGGTAAGACCTCTAATGTATAACTATTATAACATACCTTTATAAATGCACAAGGTTTTTTTGTAATTATATGAAAATTTCCGTATATTAAAAATTCACGATTATATAATCAGCTGAAAACAAAAAGCACATCATATTTTGCTGATGTGCTTTTATAATATATAAGACTAAGGTATAGCTATAAATACAAAGATACTTCCGTTAATGTTCATATTTTCATCAACAGTTTTGTCAACATTGATCTCATTGATTATTATCTTTATTTTCATTGTTTCTGTTGTTTTTCCGACTGTCAGAACTTCAGGGGCCATTACTGCCTTAGATTCACCGGCTGTTTCTAAAAGCCCGTCGATCAACTGCTTGAGTGATACTTCAACTAACGTTGAATTATTTTCATCAGATGCATAAATAATCAATTCGCCGTCAGTGAATTTCTGGTTGATGGTATAATTTTTCCCGTCCAGATTAATATCTCCAATTTTGTCTGATTTATTAGTGCTTGTAAAGATATTTACCTTTATAAATTTATCAAATCCTTCAATATCCATTTGTTTTTCCCCGTCAAGCATGGCATACATGAAACGCGGTTCTTCTTCAGGTGTATAGGTGCCGTACTGAGGGTTGAAACCGTAAATTTTATCGAAGTTTCCGTAATAACTGCTTTCTTTTGCATATTCTGACGGAAAAAATTCAACTTCTTCAAGATATCCCATCCTGAACATGTAATCTGTGATGCTTGTGATTTCATGTCTGTCCTGCACTGTCAGTTCCGATTTTGGAATGATTT
>NZ_JAJUJR010000234.1 GCF_029265225.1 Sedimentibacter sp. | reverse complement strand
GCATTTAATGCAGGCATGGAAGCAGTAAGTTAAAAAACAATAGATGAAGAAAGGCAGAACTATATGAGCTACAAAATATTGGCTATAAACCCGGGTTCAACTTCCACGAAAATAGCGTTGTACGAAGATGAAAAGGAAATTTTTACTAACACTATTAATCATCCTGTAGAATTAATAGATAAATTTGAAAATGTTGAAGACCAGCTGAACATGAGAAGGGAACTGGTAATGTCAAACCTCAGGGAAAGAGGATTTGACATAAAGGATTTGTCATGCGTTGTTGCCAGAGGGGGCATGCTTCCTCCGGTCAAATCAGGAGCATACATAATAAACGATCTCATGATTGACAGGGTTGAAAACAGACCTGTAATGGAACATGCTTCAAATTTGGCAGCTCCCATTGCCTATGGCATTGCAAAGAAAGCAGGAGTCATGTCTTATATCTATGATTCTGTAATGACTGATGAATTTACGGATATTGCAAGAATATCAGGAATGCCGGATATTCCAAGAACCAGTTCAAGCCACGTTTTAAACACAAGGGCAATGGCTATAAAGGCAGCCAAAAAACTTGGAAAAAGATATGATGAATTAAACATCATTGTGGCTCATCTTGGTGGGGGCATCTCCATCAATCTTCATCACGGCGGACAAATAATAGATCTTGTTTCTGACGACGAAGGTCCGTTTTCACCTGAAAGGGCAGGAAGGGTTCCATGCAGGGAACTCATTAACCTGTGCTACTCCGGTAAATATGACAAAAAAACAATGCAGCGAAAATTAAGGGGAAACGGCGGACTTAAGGCTTATCTGAACACTCTGGATGCAAGGGACGTTGAAAAAATGATTGCAGAAGGAAATCAGGAAGCAAAAACAATTTACGAAGCCATGGCTTATCAGATTGCCAAGGGAATAGGAGAGCTGGCTACGGTTGTTGAAGGTAAAGTTGATCTCATAATACTTACAGGAGGCATTGCCCATTCAAAGATGCTTACTTCATGGATTGAAAAACGCGTGGCTTTCATAGCGCATGTTGAAATAATGCCTGGAGAAAATGAAATGGAAGCTTTAGCTTACGGTGCCTTGAGAGTGTTAAGAGGAGAAGAAACAGCAAGAGAATATACAGAGTAAACATGACCCGCAATTGCGGGTCTGTTTTTTTGTCTGTCTGGAATATTTTGCTTTGTTCATGGTAAAACGTACGAAAGACATCCGAGCATATCTATAGTTCGTTATAATACGAAATATAAAATTCAAAAAAATTAAAATCACACACAAAACCAGTTGACAAACATTTTTATATTTGTTATCATGTACTTGAATTTAAATGTTGAATTTTGTATAACAAAAAAGGATGGTCGATATGGACTTTGATGTTAAAAGAGTATTTGTAGAAAAAAAACTTGGATTTAACACGGAAGCTTTAAACCTGCTGAACAATTTCAGAGAAAATTTACAGCTTGAAAATCTGAAAAATTTATGGATTTTTAACAGATATGATGTATCTCACATTAGCAGCGAGGATTTTGAAAAAGCTGTAACTAATGTTTTTTCAGAACCAAACCAGGACTATGTTTACTTAGATAAAATTGATGTTTCAGACAATAAAGTTTTTGCAGTTGAATTTTTGCCGGGACAATATGACCAGAGAGCTGATTCAGCGGCACAGTGCATTCAAATAATTACAGGAAAAGAAAAACCTCCTGTGAAATATGCTAGAGTTATAATCCTTGCAGGACAATTGTCAGATGAGGACGTTAAAAAAATAAAAGAATACTACATCAACCCTGTTGATTCAAGAGAAGCTGAGCTTGAAAAGCCATTGACACTGGACGAAGAGTATCCTGAACCACAGGATGTTGAGACCGTAGAAAACTTCACATACAAATCTAAGGAAGAAATAGAAGATTACCGAAAACAAATGGGTCTTGCTATGAGCACCGAGGATTTGCTTTTTTGTCAGGAGTATTTCAAAAATTCGGAAAAAAGAAACCCAACTCTTACTGAAATTAAGGTTATTGACACATACTGGTCTGATCACTGCAGACACACAACTTTCTCCACTGTAATAAACAATGTAAGTTACGATGATGGAAAGATTGCAGGCGAAATAAAGAAAACTTTCGAAGAATACTTAAATTCCAGAAAATATGTGTACCAGGACAGGAACAAGGACATTTGCCTCATGGACCTTGCTACAATAGGAGCCAAGGAACTGAAGAAAAAAGGACTTTTAGATGACCTTGAGGAATCAGATGAAATAAATGCGTGCAGCATTGTAATAAATGCAGACATAGACGGCAAAAATGAAGAATGGTTGTTGATGTTTAAAAACGAGACACACAACCATCCTACAGAAATTGAACCTTTCGGAGGAGCAGCAACATGTCTTGGAGGAGCCATAAGAGACCCTCTTTCAGGAAGAGCCTATGTATATCAGGCAATGCGTGTTACAGGAAGCGCAGACCCAAGACAAAAGCTAAAGAACAC
Organism: Sedimentibacter sp.; assembly: GCF_029265225.1. Classification (GTDB taxonomy): domain Bacteria; phylum Bacillota; class Clostridia; order Tissierellales; family Sedimentibacteraceae; genus Sedimentibacter. The sequence goes on along the minus strand of NZ_JAJUJR010000234.1, from coordinate 1,746 downwards.
ACTGCCTGGAAAACTTCCTCAAAGAAAAATTTCTACTGAAGCTGCTGCTGGGTACAGCTCTTATGGAAATCAAATAGGACTTTCAACTGGACATGTGTCTGAAATATATCATCCTGATTATGTTGCAAAAAGAATGGAAATTGGAGCTGTAATTGCAGCAGCCCCCAGAGTCAACGTAATCAGAGAAGTTCCTAAAAAAGGCGATGTAATAATTCTTCTTGGAGGAAAAACCGGAAGAGACGGCTGCGGAGGAGCAACAGGCTCTTCAAAGGAACACACTCAGGAATCAATTCTTGTATGCGGCTCTGAAGTGCAGAAGGGAAATGCACCTACAGAAAGAAAGATTCAAAGGCTCTTCAGAAATCCTGAAGTAAGCAGACTCATAAAAAGATGCAATGATTTTGGTGCCGGCGGCGTGTCTGTTGCCATAGGTGAACTGGCTGAAGGACTTGACATAAACCTGGATATGGTTCCAAAAAAATATGAAGGACTTGACGGCACTGAACTTGCCATATCAGAATCTCAGGAGAGAATGGCTGTTGTTGTGAGAAAGGAAGATGCTAAAAGGTTTATTGACCTTTCTAATCAGGAAAACCTGGAAGCAACAGAGGTTGCCGTTGTAACTGATGACAGAAGATTAAAAATGACATGGAGAGGCAAGGAAATTTTAAACATAAGCAGGGATTTCCTTGACACGAACGGCGTTAAACAAAATGTTGATGCTTTCATAAAAGAACCTCAGGCAACTTTTGATACAAAAAATGTTACAGAAGATGTGAAAGCAAGATGGCTTCAAAACCTTACGGATTTGAACGTGGCATGCCAGAAAGGTCTTGTGGAACGTTTTGACTCAACCGTAGGAGCAGCAACAGTATTGATGCCATTTGGAGGAAAAAACCAGCTTACACCTTCTGAAGGAATGGCTGCTAAAATTCCGGTGCTAAATGGAATAACAAACACATGCTCTCTCATGGCTCACGGATTCGATCCGTATCTTTCAAAGACGAGCCCGTATCACGGTGCAATGTATGCAGTGATTCACTCCGTTGCTAAAATAGTTGCAATGGGCGGAGATTATAAAAATGTTAGATTAACCCTGCAAGAATATTTTGAAAAGCTTGGTAAGGAACCTGAAAGATGGGGCAAGCCCTTAAGCGCACTTCTTGGTGCATTTAAAGTTCAGCATGAACTTGACATCCCGGCCATAGGAGGCAAAGACAGCATGTCCGGAACATTCATGGACTTAAACGTTCCTCCCACACTTGTGAGCTTTGCAGTATGCGTATCGGACGCGCGAAACACTGTATCTGCTGATTTCAAAAAACCGGGCAGCAAGGTAGTGCTTGTGAAAATCAAGAAGGATGAAAGCAACATTCCGGATTTTGAAGACATTAAAAATAAATACTCAAAAATACATGATGAAATATTAAAGGGAAATGTATTAAGTGCCCACACCGTTGGATACGGAGGAGCTGCAGCTGCAATTTCCAAAATGACTTTCGGAAATGAAATAGGATTTAGAGCAAACGAAGCATTTGATCTTAATGATTGTTTCGCAGCAGATTATGGCAGCATCATTCTTGAAATAAAAGAAGATGCGGAAATAATCATTGAAGCTGTGGTGCTGGGAAATACCACTGACAGCAATGAAATAAAATTGAACAACATTTCCATAAACTTGGATGAAATGAAGAAGAGCTGGATAGAGCCATTAAACAGCATTTATCCCATTAAATGCGACGTTTC
>NZ_JAJUJR010000361.1 GCF_029265225.1 Sedimentibacter sp. | reverse complement strand
GCCGTTGGGGTCATTGTGTATTACGTAAACCTGTGCACCAAGTTCATTGAGAAGTTCAGGGGCTGCCTTGTAAACTGCTCCATTCCCGCAGTCCACTGCAACTTTTAGGCCTTTGAAATCCACATCTATGGTATCCTTTAAAAAATCCATGTATTTTCTGACCGGATTTTCGATTCTTATTTTTCGTCCAACTTCTCCTGCAACAGGAACAAAATCTATATCAAGATCGTTAAGTATGTATTCTTCAATTGAATTTTCCATGAGATCAGTAAGTTTAAGTCCTTTTTCATTGAAAAATTTTATACCATTGTATTCCACTGGATTGTGTGATGCGGTAATCATAACTCCGCCATCGGCTTCAAGAATTTTAATCATGCATGCCACAGCAGGAGTAGGCAGGACGCCCAGATACAACACATCTATTCCTGCAGAGTTAAGCCCTGCAGTCAAAGCTCCTTCAAGCATGTCTCCTGATATTCTTGTATCCATTCCCACAACCATCTTCGGTCTTTTTTTACCTTTTGTGAGAAAATAGCCGCCCACACGGCCAAGTTTATATGCTAATTCAGATGACAAATCGCTGTTTGCAATTCCCCTGACTCCGTCAGTTCCAAATAATTTGCCCATTATTTCCTCCAATAAAATTATTTCATATACATAATATCATATTTACAAATAAAAAAAAAGATACCATTAATATTTTAATGGTACCACTCAGTTCTGTGCATTCCTATTTCATTTTTGTCATAAGGAGTTTCCTGGTAAATAATATTAATCCAGTTTTTAAACAACAAATTTGCATGACTTCTCCACTTCACAAAAGGTGTCCTGGAAGGGTCGTCTCCAGGGTAGTAGTTCATGGGAATATTTATTTTCTTTCCCTGTGAAACATCCCTGTCATATTCCTTTTTCAAGGTAAGAGGATCATACTCCGAATGACCCATTACGAAAATTCTGCTGTAATCGTCAGTAACGGCTATATGAACACCGGCATCCTTTGATTCAGCCAGCACAATTAACTCTTCAACACCTTTTATGTCTGATGATGCCACTTCTGTGTGCCTTGAATGAGGAACATAGAATATATCGTCAAATCCATTTAAAAGCATGCATGTTTCGTGCATCTTCTCATGTTCAAAAACACCAAATACTTTGTTGTCCAGAGTTCTCTTGCAAAGCCCGTAAAAATGATGAAGAGCTGCCTGAGCACCCCAGCAAATAAACATTGTTGATGTTACATTTTTGCTTGAAAAATCAAATATTTCCTTAATTTCTTCCCAATAGTCCACTTCTTCAAATTCCATGAGTTCAACAGGGGCTCCCGTGACAATCATGGCATCATATTTTTTGTCTTTGACTTCTTTAATGCTTTTATAAAAATTCTTCATATGGCTTTCAGAAATGTTTTTTGAATCATGGGAACTTGTATGAATGAATTCGACGTTAATCTGTATGGGTGAATTTGAAAGCAGTCTTACAAATTGTGTTTCAGTTTCTATTTTTGTAGGCATCAGATTTACCAATGCAACATCCAAAGGTCTTATATCCTGGGTTTCAGCCCTTTCTTTGCTCATTACAAAAATATTTTCTTCTTCCATTGTTTTGTAAGCAGGAAGATTTGATGGTATTAAAACCGGCATAGAGTTCATTCCTTTCTGTATTATGTATTATGAATATAAAAAAACCTCTTTAAAAAGAGGATTTTATTTTAAATTATTAGATTTACTTTATACTAAACACAATTCATTGTCAACATAAAAATCGTTTTACCCGTATATTAAAATCTCTTCCATTCCAGAGGAAAGAAATTTTTTAAATTCGAAGTACTGTCTTGCAACTTTGTAATCCCTGCGCATAAAAGCCTGTTTCAGATCATTGTTAATGAGAGTCTTAAGTTCATAAAGATTACCTTTAAGTTCCCTTTTGTGATACTCATCATATGTAAAATCAGAATGCCTTTTGCTGTGCCACAAATCGAAATATTTTGTTATAAAGCTGAAAAAAGACTTGTTGTTTTTTATGAAGTCATAGATGCTCAAGAATATGTATCCGTCTTCTCCCGGCTTGAAATTAATTTCACTGGTCCCCAGCCAAGCATTCCATGTTCTTTCCTCAGGACAAAACTGAATGTTTCCTTCAATGCAAGCAACAATGGCAGCAGTAAGGTAGCTGTCAGCTGAGTTAAAACCAAGACCGTCATTATCTTCTTCACTGTGTTTCAGCTTTTCAAATTCTGAAATTTCGATATATTTTTCGACAAGAAATTTATCGTCTTTTATGTATTGCGACATTTTATCCCCCCCAGTTCCATTATATGATATTATATAATTTACATTTTGTCAATATTTAACTATTTTATTTGCTCTTTGTAAATATTTGTTGTTTTTTGTTATATTCTGCATTATAATTAATAATCATAATAAAAGGACTGGTAGCATGGAAACAAGTGAAGTTATACGAAGACTCCGCATGAGAAACAACCTTTCTTCAAAGGAACAGAAGCCGGAAAATCATATACTATTCGTTTAGACTATAGCGTGCGTTATGAAGGTTCGTTGAACTTTGATTTGGGAAAAGAAGAAACGATTAACTTTAGCAAAGAAATTGAAAGG
>NZ_JAJUJR010000329.1 GCF_029265225.1 Sedimentibacter sp. | reverse complement strand
AGATAAACTTGAAACTTTTATATTTGATTTGAGGGATTCATACATCAATGAAAAAAATTTGATACAATATACAAATGAATTGACAGGGCTTGATCTTAGCGACTGCGAATACATGATCAAGGAATGCAAAAATGAAAAACTTGATATATTTCTGCTATTAGGTGTTTTAAAAAGAGAAAGCAATTTTAATCCTTCTGCCTTGGGAATGTCAGGAGAGCGGGGACTTGGACAGCTAATGGAAAACACTGCAAAACCTGTTGCGGAGAATCTTGGTTATAAGTATGATGCTGACAGGCTTTTTGACACAAAATTCAATCTGAAGCTTACAATAACACAGCTTGTTTACCTGAACAAATTGTACAATGGTGACCTTCACATGGCCCTCACTGCATACAACAGGGGACAGCAGGGCTTGAATGATTACATGGAAAGCAGAAGTCATGCAAAAAATCCCGGTGAAAGCGAATATTCAGCAAAAGTTTTGCAATTTGCAGGAGAGTATAAAGAAGAGTTTGATAAATTTAATAATTAATTGTATAATAGAGTCGCGCAAATACGCGATTCTATTTTTTAAGGAGCACATATGCTTTCGAAAATACAAAATCTTCTTTACAGCTGCTATGGGGAAAATACGGTTGATAAAATACCTGACGTAGGATTTCAGCTGTTTTTAATTTCAGTTAAATCGCTTATGCCTTACGAGGATAACATAGGATGCTCGTTTGATGAAGACAGATACATAAAAGAAATGGAACTTTTCAAATATTATATAAACGGCCATGATAATTGCATTGAAAACTATTTTAAAAATAAACGTCCATATGATGGTGAAGACGGCTTGATTGAATATAAAATACTGCCGGCTGCAATTGCAAACACCGTATGGGAAAACCTCATTGAAGAGGTAATGAGGACAACTGCATTTTATTCTGTCAGCAAAAGAACAATTATTGATTCAATACTCATATCATCCGCTGTATACGACTACTTAAGCGATGAAAATAAAGATGTTGAAAACATGAATCAAAATGCAAAAGAAAGGCTCATTCAGTTTTCCATAAAGGAATTTACTGAAAAACACAATATGCATCTTGATAAAATGAGCATAATTGATTTTGAAAAAGAAAGAATTAAAACCATATCAAGAACACAGCTGTATTCAGATGAATGCATCTTAAAATTTAAGACGCTCAAGCACATATTTAAAACTGCGCCTTCTGAAGAAGCATCATATAATGATGAGCTGCTTTCAAGCTACAGTGCATATCTTTTTAAGCTTCGAAAAGGAACCATAAATCCAGAAAAACTTAAGATAGTTGATGGAAAAATTCCTGAGCTGAAAGAATTTTTAAAGTATTCTTCATTCAGCCACCCTCTTCTTGGAAAATGCAAAATAATAAACAGGACTGAAAAAGAAATAATACTTAGAAACAAAACAGGACTCATGAAGGTGAAAATATGAAAATTTTACTTGTAACACTTGATTCAAAATTCATCCATGCAAATCTTGCAGTAAGATATCTGAAAAAATTCTGCAAGGATGATGATTTTAACATAGAAATAAAGGAATTTACAATAAACCAGAAGCAGGAATACATACTTGGGGAGATATTTTCAGCCAAGGCAGAATTAGTATGTTTTTCCTGCTACATATGGAACATTGAGCACATAAAGGAAATTTCCTATATAATTAAAGAAGCAAATAACGACCTGGACATATTGTGGGGCGGACCGGAAGTGTCCTTTGAAGTTAAAAAGCTAATGGAAGAAGAAACATACGTTGATTATGTTGTGTTTGGGGAAGGAGAAATAACATTCAGGGAATTTTTAAAGCATTATCACAGCGAAAATCCTGATTATTCATCCATCAATGGAATGGCCTTCAGAAAAGACGGAAGCATTTTTATAAATGAAGAAAGAAATCTCATTTTAAATCTTGATGAACTGAGCTACCCATATGAGGAAGATGACAATTTTGAAGACAAAATCATATATTATGAATCTTCAAGAGGATGCCCTTTCTGCTGCAGCTTCTGCATGTCATCCATAGATAAAAGGATGAGGACATTTTCAATTGACAGGGTTAAAAGAGATTTGTCCATGCTATTAAAAACAAAGGCAAGACAAATCAAGTTCGTGGACAGAACATTCAATGCAGAATACAAAAGATCCATGGAAATAATGAGCTTTATAATAGAGAACAACCAGAGCAACATGACAATTCATTTTGAAATAACGGCAGACATAATAAATGATGAATTCCTTGAGTTTGTGGGCAGACTTCCTGTTAACATGTTTCAGTTTGAAATAGGCGTACAGTCATTGAATGATGAAACATTAAAAGAAATAAACAGACACATGGACATTGAAAAACTGTTTAATATTGTAAGGTTCATTGAAGACAAAAATAACATACACCTTCACCTTGACCTCATAGCCGGACTACCCTATGAAGATTACGATACGTTTAAAAAGTCATTTGACGGTCTTCATAATCTCCACTCCGAAAAAATACAGCTTGGTTTTTTAAAGGTGCTTAAAGGAACAAAAATATATGCCGACAAAGAGAAGCATGAAATCCGTTACAGAAAGACAGCTCCATACGAAGTTATTCGAACAAAGTATATTTCGGCAGAGGAGATATTTAAACTTAAAGACATTGAAGAGCTGGTTGATAAATATTACAACGAAAAGTACTTTGAAAAAACCCTTGAGTACATTCTGAAACGTTATTTTTCTTCATCAGCCTTTGAATTTTACCAGTCTTTCAGCTCATTCTGGAAAAAGAACGATTTGTATAAAGTATCCCACAGCAGAAAAAAGCTTTACAAAATACTATATGATTATGTACAATGCTTGGATGGGATCGATGATGAATTCATTGACTGCATGAAATATGAATATGTGTTCAACAATCAGCATGAAGATCTTCCTGATTATCTGCAAAGAGAAGCAGAGGATAAATACAAACTGATTAAAAGATTCCTTTCAAATGACGCTGATTTTAAAAACAAGTATTTTGCTCATGCAAAAAAAGAAGAAAAAATAGTCAATGATTT
>NZ_JAJUJR010000409.1 GCF_029265225.1 Sedimentibacter sp. | reverse complement strand
TCTACAGTTATTTTTGCTGCTCCTGGAGACACAAGCGATCCTATCGTAGTGTTGAGTTACCTTAATGAGCAAATTGAGGCTCTTATCAGCAAGTACAAGCTTGAAGACATCGATGAAATGCAAAAACAAATTGACAGTCTGGGATCATCAGGCGGAAGTACTTCCTCCTCCATGGCTCTTGAAATTGTTGAAATCAGAGATGGAGAAAAAATAATTGCTGGCTCAGGAACTGAACTCATTTTAAGAGGCGGAGAAGCTGTCATTATAGGAAGCAACATGGGCGGTATTTCAGATGTTACCCTCGGCAAGGACTTTGTGTCCGGAATGTCGGTTGTTCCAAACCACCTCATGATAGTTCCAAGAGATGACGGAAGAGGAGTTTATGCTGAAGAATACGCCATATTCATGGTTAGAGGCACTTACGAAGTAGTTAAATAAGAATTATAACAAAATGGGCTTGTTGCATTAGTGTTTATTTTCCGTGTCATTCTGAGGTCTTTAGACCGAAGAATCTCAGAATTTCAAAAGATGAGATCCTTCGCTAACGCTCAGGATGACATGAACATACTTAATGCAATAGCCCTATTTTTTTGCTTTTTTATATGTCAAGCCTTACAGACACTTCCCCTGAAATTATTTTCTCTGTTTTTCCATCTTCTGTTACAACCACAAGTTCCCCTTCAGAACCTATGTCAACAGCGGTTGCTTTTCTCACTGAGTTGTTTTCTATGAGATTGATTTGTTTCCCAATCACATAAGACTTTTTCCTGCATATGTCAAGTGTCATATTAAAATTTCCACAGATGAATTCATTGTACAACTCTTCAAAATGATTGAGTATTTTGGCTGCAATAAGGCTTTTTTCAATGACTCTGCCCGTCTCAAGAAACAAAGATGAAGCAATGTCTTTGATTTCATCGGGAAAATGGTCGTTGTTTACGTTCATTCCTATTCCAACAACCACATATGGATGTTTGTCCTTTTCAGTCTTCATTTCAGTGAGAATTCCGCATATTTTTTTGCCCTTTAAGAAAATGTCGTTGGGCCACTTAATCTGAGCATTGATTTCAAGTTCCTCAAGGGCTTCTGCAACTGCAGCAGCTCCAACCTGTGTAATTCTTGAAATTTGGGAAAGTTCAATTTCAGGAATAAGCACTATACTCATGCACATTCCCTTTTGTGACTCCCACCTTCTGCCGAGCCTTCCCCTGCCTGTTGTCTGTTCTTCGCATGTTACAATGCTTCCGTTTGAAAGGTCATTGTTTTTGGCATAATTGTTTGTTGAGTCAACTTGCTCAAGAAACACCACATTTCTTCCAATAATCTTTGTATTCAAATATCGGTTTATATTGTCCTGTTTTAAGTAATCCATGCTCATTGTTGTTCAGCCAGTTCCTTTATAAGTTTTACAAACTCCTCATCAGCCTCATAACCCTGAAGATCCAGTCTGTTATTTTTGGTGCTGAACTCATTGTGATATTTTTCCTTCACATAAATTGTTTCTGCTTCAATGTCATAGTAAAGATCAAAGTTGTATTCATCTTCATTTTCAAATATTAAAAAGCTGTTTTCAACAACCACGCTTACATCAAGCCAATAATAACCGTCATCCTTTTTGGACAATTCCTTGACCTTAGCTGCTTTATCTGCGTCTGCAAGATTTTCCAGCAGGAGTTTCGCAACACCAACTTTGTCAAGATCATCTGACAAAGTGCCGTCAAAGCTGTTAAGTTTTTTTACTTTTTCATGCTGGCTTGTATATCTGATTCCTTCATTGGAATATACGGTTGGGTCAACAAATGAAACGCTGCTAATGGTTCCGGAAATTTTCAGAATTTGCGAGCTCATAACCTCATCAATTTTCTCCTGATAATCCTGTGTGCTGAAAAAGCTATAGACTGCAAACACAAGAGCAGCCAGCACCGCAAGAAGCACAATAATTCGTCCATAATTAATTTTTCGTTTTCTGCCGTACATGCTATGTCTTTTTGCCATAACTACCACCTTATATCTTTAATTTAAGAAGCTTCTTTATATTTTCCTCAAGCTCCTCCAGTGTGCCCTCATTGTCAATAATTTCGTCAGCCATGGAAATTTTTCTTTGTATAGGTATTTGCTTGCTTATGATTTTAAGGACTTC
>NZ_JAJUJR010000463.1 GCF_029265225.1 Sedimentibacter sp. | reverse complement strand
TGTCATTCTGAGGCGTAGCCGAAGAATCTCATGTTTTCAACAAAGATGAGATCCTTCACTAACGTTCAGGATGACAACGTCAGGGTTTATCAATAGTCTAATCCTGCCACAGCAGGACTATTATTTTTCCAATTCATTGAATTTTTTCATGTAATCATCAATGTCTATGATGTATTCTTTTTCAAGAAATTCAATCAGTTCACTTTCACTGGTTGTTGCAGCCATGTCCAGGTGACCTGGAAGTTTGGAAGATACCACAATGAGGTACATGTCTTCCCTTAACTTTTTCACGCTTGTGGTTTCAATGACCTTTTTTTCCATTACCACAAATTCCTTATCGCTGTCTTCTTCCTCATCCTCAAACTCCTCTGTTTCGTCGAGTTCTGTTATGTGTACTTCCTCATAGGAACTTTCAATATTTTCATCTATGATTTCTACCTGCATGGAAGCAACATATCCATGTTCTTCCTTGTATAAATAGGTCATTACTGTTTCATCCCATTTTTCTGCAAGGTCAAAGCATTCTTTTTCCATGTCGTAAGCAATGCTGCCATGTCTGAAGTGGTCCAGGTCTTCGTAATAGGCACTTGCATAAAACTCCAGCTCAAGGCCGTATTCACCGTTTATTATTTCTGCCAGCTCATCATAAGAATCAACATAATCAAGCATTCCTTCCCTGGATTTAAGGTCACTAAGCATGTTGTTCAAATCATCTGCAGATAAATCTCCTGTATTGTCCACAAGAATTATGCGGTAATAGTCACTGATTGTTGCCTGTTCCTTGAAGTTTTGTCCGTCGCCTATGTAGTACCAGTCCAGACCATCTTCCTTATTCATATCACTTTCTTGTGCATATTCCTTAAATAACTTTCTCATAAATTCTCCTCTTGATATCATCTGTAATTAATATATCACTAAATTTTAATTTGTTCAATATTCTTTCAACCATATGAAGCAATATAAAAATTAAAAGCCGCATTCATGCGGCTTACTTTATTTTTTAAGGTCATTTAATTTTGTCTTTACTTCAGAAAATGACAGTCCTTCCTCCAGACAGAAATCCTTTATTGCAATGTTTGTAGAAGGCATTTCCATTCCAATTATTTCTTCAATTTGCTGTTTTGTAATTCCTGCATCTAAAACCTGTTTAAATGTGGTGGCTCCCTTTACAAGATTTTCTTCCTCGGTTGTTTCATCTTTTATTTCTTCAGTTTGTTCCTTGGCTTCTTCATTTAAATCATCCCCACTGATTTCAGGAAGTATTACAGTGTGCTGTTTAAGATACAGAAGCTGTTCTTCGGTGAGATTCTTGTTGTTTTCCATTATTATTTCAACAGCCTGTTTCGGAAGGTATGTATCTTCCAAAGCAATTGGCAGATTTTTATACAAGGCTACAAAAACCTGCACTGAACCGTTTCCTATTTCATTTTCTGCATCAGCATACAATCCTTCCAGATCCTTTGATTTGCGTTCTTCATTGTTCAGCTTTTCAAGACCAAATGCCCTGTAAAGGACGTCAAGTTCAATTTCAAACAAATCAGATACTTCTTTGAATGTATAGGAGCCTCTTATG
>NZ_JAJUJR010000175.1 GCF_029265225.1 Sedimentibacter sp. | reverse complement strand
GTTGTTGTGAACAACAATGAATGGAACCTTGTTTGTTGAATGAGCTGTAAGCTTTGCATGTGTGCCCGGGTCAATCATTTCTTCACAATTGCCATGGTCAGCACATATGAGTGCAATTCCGTCTGTTCTTATTAAAAAGTTCACTATTTCTCCAAGACACCTGTCAACTGTTTCGACTGCTTTTATGGCTGCTTCTATGTCGCCTGTGTGTCCAACCATGTCAGGATTTGCAAAGTTGATTATCATAACCTGGTACATATCCTTTTCTAGCTCTTCCATAATCATGTCCTTAAGCTCGTAGGCGCTCATTTCAGGCTTCAGGTCATATGTGGCAACATCAGGAGAAGGAATCAGTATCCTTACTTCATGCTTGAACGGTTCTTCTATTTCACCGTTGAAAAAATAAGTAACATGGGCATATTTTTCGGTTTCGGCAGCTCTAAGCTGTTTCAGCCCAAGTCCGCTTAAATATTCTCCCAGAGTGTTTTTTACAAAGTGAGGCTTATATGCTATTTCAACATTTTCAATAGTCTTGTCGTACTGAGTCATGCATACGAATTTAATGTTGTTGACTTTTCTTCTGTTAAAATTGCTGAATTCTTCGTCAACAAAAGCCCTTGTAAGCTGCCTTGCCCTGTCAGGCCGGAAGTTGTAGAATATTACCGCATCATTATCTTTTATTGTGGCAATAGTTCCATCTTCCTTTTCCACAAGAAGAGGTTTAATAAATTCATCAGTGACTCCGCTTAAATAGGAATCTTTTACAGCTTCTAAAGGATCAGCAAATTTTTCACCGACTCCGTTAACAAGCGCATTGTATGCCAGTTCAACTCTGTCCCATTGCTTGTTTCTGTCCATAGCATAGTATCTTCCCATTATGGTAGCAATATGTCCGGTTCCTATAGTTTTTATTTTTTTCTTGAGTTCTTTTATGTAATTTGGGCTGCTTGTTGGACTAACATCCCTTCCATCAGTAATGCAGTGTATTTCCACATCATTCAATTCATTTTTTTTGGCAAGTTCAATGAGGCTGTATAAATGAGTATTATGGCTGTGAACTCCGCCGTCAGACAGCAGTCCTATTAAGTGAAGAGTTGAATTGTTCTTCTTCACATGTTCAACGGCACTCAATAATGCTTCATTTGTTTCAAATTCGCCGTCTTCGATTGACTTTGTGATTCTTGTATAGTCCTGATAGACTATTCTGCCTGCGCCGATGTTTAAATGTCCTACTTCAGAATTTCCCATTTGACCTTTTGGAAGACCTACGTCATAACCGCTGGCGGACAGGACAGTATTTGGATATTTTCTCATCAAAACATCAAAATTAGGAGTCTTTGCTCTTTTTATTGCGTTTCCTTCATAGTCTGTTCCCAATCCCCATCCGTCAAGGATAATCAATGCTGTTACTTTATTCATACTACGACCTTCCTTATTTTGCAAAATTAATTATATCTAAAAAATATTCAGCTACAAGACTTGCGCCTCCTACCAAAGCACCGTCTATATCCGGCTGGCTTAAGATTTCTTTGGCGTTGTCTTTATTCACGCTTCCGCCGTACTGGATTATGATTTTTTCAGATAATTCCAAATCATAAATATCCTTTACACACATCCTGATAAATGAAGCCATTTCATTTGCCTGAGTGCTGCTGGCGGTCTTTCCCGTTCCTATTGCCCATATGGGTTCATATGCCACAACAATATTTTCAGCGTCATCTTTATTTATACCTGCAAAGGCATTTACAATTTGATTTTTTACAGTATCCTTTTCTTTTTTGCACTCTCTCTGCTCCAATGTTTCTCCTACACAGAGTATTGGTTTTATGTTATGATTTAATGCTGCCTTAAGCTTTTTGTTTACAGTTTCATCTGTTTCATTGAAATATTGTCTTCTTTCAGAATGTCCTATTATTACAAACTCAATTCCCATGTTTTTAAGCATCACAGGAGATACTTCGCCGGTATATGCTCCCTTGTCTTCAAAATGCATGTTTTGAGCACCTATTTTAATGTCTGTTCCCTTCAATGCTTCATTGACAGAATAAAGAGAAGTAAATGCAGGACATATTAAAACATCTACATTGCTATCGAAGTTTCCTGACAATGATTTGAGATTTTCCACAAGCTTAAGACTTGCCTCAATATCATTGTTCATCTTCCAGTTACCTGCTATCAAAGTTTTTCTCATCATAAACTCCTTTATTTGTCGTCAACTGCATCTATGCCCGGCAGGATTTTTCCTTCCAGAAATTCCAGAGAAGCTCCTCCGCCGGTGGATATATGAGTTATTTTGTCAGCAAGGCCTATTTTTTCAACTGCTGCAGCACTGTCTCCGCCGCCGATTATAGAAACAGCCTTCTTATTTTCAGCAATGGCCTTTGCAACGGAATTTGTTCCATTTGCGAAATTTTCCATTTCAAAAACTCCAAGAGGTCCGTTCCATATAATTGTTCTTGATTCCCTGATTATATTTTCAAAATCTTCGATTGTTTTTTTACCTATATCAAGTCCCATGAAATCATTTGGTATTTTGTCCGAATCTGTTGTATAAAATTCTGTGTCATTTTTAAATTCTTTTGCAACAACAGTATCTTTTGGAAGGATCAGTCGTACATTTTTTTCTTTGGCTTTTTGAATGAGTTCCTTAGCAAGTTCCACCTTGTCTTCTTCAAGAAGAGATGAGCCTGTATGGAATCCTTCAGCCTTAAGGAATGTATACATCATTCCTCCGCCTATTAAAATATTGTCAGCAATATTAAGAAGATTTTCTATAACTGCTATTTTGTCAGAAACCTTTGCTCCACCCAAAATTGCTGTAAGCGGTCTTTCAGGGTTTTCAAGTGCTGAACCCATTATATCAATTTCACGTTCAACCAGAATACCAACTGCTGATGGAAGGTAAGCACACATGCCCACATTTGATGAATGAGCTCTGTGTGCTGTTCCAAAAGCATCGTTGACAAACATGTCTCCGAGTGATGCCAGGTCATGGGCAAATTCGCCTGCATTTTTTTCTTCTTCTTTTCTGAATCTTGTATTTTGCAGAAGCATAACGTCTCCAGGCTGAAGCTTTTTAGCATCTTCTTTAACCTTGTCATCAACTACCGTGTCGCAGTCTTCAAACAAGACATCTTTGCCTAATATCTCACTTAATCTTTTTGCAACCGGAAGCAGGGAAAATTCCTTTGACGGCTGTCCTTTTGGTCTGCCAAGGTGAGACATCAGTATTACAGCTGCCCCGTTTTCTAAAAGATAATCTATGGTAGGCATTGAACTTGTGATTCTTATATCGTCAGTGATGTTTCCTTCCTTATCCAATGGAACGTTGAAATCGCATCTGACAAGGACCTTTTTACCCTTTACATCTATGTCTTTCAATGTTTTCTTATTCATTTAATTCCTCCTAAATAACAAGAGAGCAATGGGCAGCTGCTCATAGTAAGAATCCTGTATTGAACAGCTGCTTATCAATTGCTCTGAAATCATTCTATTTCATTGAACCCCAGTATTTTACAACTCTTACCAACTGCGTTGTAAATGACATTTCATTGTCATACCATGCAATTAGTTTAACCATCTGCTTTCCGTCAACTTCCATGATTTGTGTTGACAAAGCATCAAATATGCATGCGTAGCTGCTTCCTATAACGTCGCTTGAAACTATTGGGTCTTCCGTGTACGCAAGAGTTTCATTGGCAGCTTTCTTAACAGCTGCATTTATTTCTTCTGCTGTTGTGTTTCTTGAAAGTTCTACAGTAAGGTCAACTACAGAACCAGTGATTGTAGGAACACGAAGGGCTATTCCATCGAGTCTTCCTTTAAGTTCAGGAAGAACAACTCCTACTGTCTTAGCAGCTCCTGTTGATGCAGGAACTATGTTAGCTGCGGCAGCACGGCCTCTTCTTGATTTTATGCCGCTTTTGTGTGAGTTGTCATGAATGTTCTGGTCGTTTGTATATGCATGAACAGTAGTCATAAGACCTTTTACTATTCCAAATTCGTCATTTAAAACTTTTGCCAATGGAGCCAGGCAGTTTGTTGTACAAGATGCTGCTGAAATTACTGTTTCTGTTCCATCAAGAATGTTGTGGTTTACATTGTAAACAACAGTCTTCACATCGCCTTTTGCCGGTGCTGAAAGAAGAACTTTCTTAGCTCCTGCCTTAATGTGAGCTTCAGCTTTTTCTCTTTCGTTGAATTTTCCTGTACAGTCGATAACCAAGTCGATGTCAAGTTCTTTCCAATTGCAGTTTTCAGGCTCTTTTACTCTTGATGTAGCAATTTCTTTGCCGTTTACAATCAAAACATCGCCGTTGTAAGTAATCTTATCAGTCATGAAATTTCCGTGAGCTGTATCATATTTCAGCAGATATGCCAGTGTTTCAGCATCAGAATTTGTGTTGATTGCCACAACCTGAAATTCCTCATCCTGTGCCATAAGCCTTAAAGCCAACCTTCCTATTCTTCCAAAACCATTAATTGCTACTCTAACCATGTTATCCTCCTATAATTTTATATCATAATATTATAATTATTTAAATTTATAATTCTAATATCCTTCTTGCAGCAGCTTCGTCTGTAACAAGGATAAAATTATTATTGAACTTTGATATTGCATAAATTGCCTCGGCTTTTGACCTACCTGCAGCAACTCCTATTGAATTTTTAATTTCCTTAAAATTATCCAGTGATATTCCTACTGAATTTGTCTGCATTTTTACATTTCCTTCGTTGTCGAAAAAATATCCGAATGCTTCAGCCGTAAGATTATCTTTTAGTATTCTGTCCAGAACATCCTTTCCTGCTTTTCTTCTCGCTGCCATTTCCCTGGCATTTCCAAGGCCAAACACAAGAAGATTAATTTTTTGTATGTCCTGGAGAACATCATTAATAAGCTTGTTGTTCTTTAGCACGCCCAGTTCTGTTTCATCCAGATTGTCAGGTATGTGCAGCAGTTTGTACGGAGCGTCTATTTTTTCAGCAAGATTTGCAGCAATTGTGTTGGCCTGGATTTCAAGCTCCTCGCTCAATCCTCCTCTTGCTGGCAAAACTAAAAGGTTTTTTATGCCTTTTTTTCTTTTCATTTGTCTCACAACACAAGCCATTGTAGTACCGCCAGTGATTCCAAGC
>NZ_JAJUJR010000322.1 GCF_029265225.1 Sedimentibacter sp. | reverse complement strand
GTTTTTTACGATCTGCAAAGAAATGCCTGCCATTCTTGTAGCTTCTGAGCATCATATTATCTGTCAGGTCCATGGAACCCACAAGTCCCATTCCCAGCCTGTCTTCAGGAACAAAAGCAAGGCTGATTTTCAGGTTTCTTATATCTGCTGCCTTCATTTCAGATATCTTTTCAGTGCTGCCTTCTGGTGAATGGTACAAAATCTCTCCGGATTCTATTTCCTGTAGCCCTGCTATGGATTCCAGGAGCTCCTTCTGTCCGCTTCCGGCTATGCCGGCTATACCCAGGATTTCCCCGCTGAAAGCTGTAAAGGATGCCTCTTTTAATACAGCTGTTCCTTCCTTATTCCTGCAGGTAATTCCCTTGACATCAATACGTTTTTCCGGCTTCAAAGGGTCTGTACGGTCGATATCAAGGCTTACTTTCGCTCCTACCATCATTTCTGTCAGAGAAGAAACTGTAGCCTCTGAAGTATTTACAGTCCCGATATATTTGCCCTTGCGAAGCACTGCAACACGGTCAGACAATTCAAGTACCTCATTAAGTTTATGCGTGATTATTATTATAGACTTTCCTGCCTTCCTCATATTCCTAAGGACGTCAAAAAGCTTTTGTGTCTCCTGCGGAGTAAGAACTGCAGTCGGTTCATCAAGAATCAGGATTTCAGCCCCGCGATATAAAACTTTTACAATCTCAACAGTCTGTTTCTGTGATACAGACATATCATATATTTTCTGGGAAGGATTGAACTCAAAGCCATACCGCTTTGTCAACTGTTCAATTTCCTCTGTTATTCTGTTCATTTTCAAGCGTCCTTCACCAGGCAGGCCAAGAATGATATTTTCTGCAGCTGTCAGTACGTTTACTAGTTTGAAGTGCTGATGTATCATACCTATGCCAAGAGCATAGGAATCTTTAGGTGAACGTATGGTTACTTCCTTTCCGTTTATAAAAATTTGGCCCTCATCAGGAAAGTAAATACCGGAAAGCATGTTCATCAGTGTAGTTTTTCCACTTCCATTCTCTCCAAGTATTGCAAGGATTTCACCTTTTCTGACAGACAAATTGACTTTATCGTTTGCCACAACCTCACCAAAGCGCTTGGTAACATTTTTTAATTCAATTGCGTTTTCATGTTCCATAAAAAGTCCCCCCAGTAAAAGTCTATACAAAACGCACTAAAGAATCTGTATAAAGTACTAGTGCGTTTTATGAATCAATGTAAATTTTTCGCATAAATGTGTGGCCGACCAATGTAAAAGCATTTATGGGAAAAATATAGGTGAACTGCTCTAGCTGCACTCAGGATACTTATGCAGCTTCAATTATTCTGATTAAAAATGCAAATTTGCGGAACTGGACAAAGGCAGTTCCGCATAAATTAGCAATCTAATCTACTTATACCTTTATAAACGCAGAATCATTTTTATTTTGTTAGTTCTTTGATGCCATCAATCCTAAGTTCAAATGCTGGTGCAGATATCAATTCAGATTCATGGAAATATCCATCCTTTATATAATCTGCAAATTTAGTATAATTTGAATCTGATTTAACAAGGTCTTCTACTGATTTTCCACCAATTGTAAAGGACTTTGTATCAAATACATGAAGTGTACCTGCCTTAATGGCATCTTCAACTTCTTTTACTTTATCAGCAGTTCCTTTTGCAACTACCTTTTCATTGAGAGGAGTAATTAAAACTGCACCATCCTTAAGTCCCTGGCACCAGTCTGTATCAATAGTTGTACCGTCCATTACGCTCTTAACAACATATGTGTAATAAGGACCCCAATCCATTGCTGCTGAAGTTAATGCAGTATTTGGTGCAACAGAAGTCATATCAACATTATATCCAACACAAGGTACACCCTTTGCTTCACAAGCAGTTGGAGCACCTGTTGTATCAGCATGCTGACTGATTAATACAGCGCCATTTGCAATCAGCTGTGTTGCAACTTCTTTTTCGCCAGCCATATCTGACCAGCTGTTGGTGTACTGAACATCCATTGTTGCTGTAGGACAAACACTCTTTGCTCCAAGATAGAAGGATGTATAGCCTGAAACAACCTCTGCATAAGGATATGCACCAACATAACCTATTTTAGCCTTGTCCTTTGTAATCTTTCCGCTTTCAATCATTTCATTAAGTTTCAATCCTGCAACAACCCCTGCTACATAACGAGCTTCATAGATAGCATTAAAGCCATTGTGCATGTTTGCCAAACCTGAAGATTTTGCCTTAAAACCTGTATCATGAATGAATTGAATATTAGGGTATTCTTTGGCAGCCTGAATCAAATAATCTTCAAAACCGAAGCTGTTTCCAATTATAACGTTGCAGCCTTGTTCAGCCAGGTCAACTGCTGCATCATAGCAGGACTCATCTTCTTTAATATTTGTCTTCTCAATTACTTGATCATCTGACAATCCAAGATTTTTCTTCATTTCCTTGATTCCGTTCATATGGGCTGTTGTGTAGCCTTCATTTTCATCACCGATATAAATTACACCAACTTTAACTTTTTTAGCAGGTTCATCCTTTGATGTTTCTGCTGGATTCTCTTTCTTTCCGCAACCTGCAAATAGTGCGATAACCATTAGCATTGCCAGAACTAAGCTTAAAAACTTTTTCACTTTAATAACCCCCTTAGTTTTTTGTCCTTCGACATTTTTATAATATGATGCTTTTACGCTTATGTCCCTTAATATGAAACACCTGTCCTCCTGAACGTAGTGAAGGATCTTAAGCAAGTATCCAAGCCAGATTCTTCGCTGCGCTCAGAATAACAAAATTGCACCTTCATCATCTTTTGTGCCGACGCCCTGGAGTGGTGGTTAATATGAAAACCAGGAACCTGTTTTAGTGTTTTCCATATTCAGGCTTGTACACATAAAATTCATTCATTAATACAGATTTTGCTGCTTCATTTTTAAAATAGACCTATGACATTTTTCTCATCATACTATTCATTGTACCAAAATAAAAGCTACTTATTAAATCGTGAGTAATTCATAATTTGAATAAAAACAATTGATTTTACGACAATAATCTACTGTCAGAGATAAATTTTTTTCCCAAGATCATGCATTTGAGTTGTTTTTTTGATTG